>JAADIB010000257.1 GCA_013151565.1 Chlorobiota bacterium | reverse complement strand
CCTTTAGAATCGACAACGTTGAAATGTGTTGTTTGTTTGCTTTCTTCCGGCAATGGTGTCCCTGGGTAAATTTCAATTGATGGTTTGGCAAGTGTAGATACTTTTGAAGCGATATCCTTGCCCCGCTCTTTTGAGAGCAGCCATTCTTTAGGTACGGGATAAAAATCTTCGTCTCCCAAATGCTTGGATCTGTCGGCATAAACATATTTAAATATTTCCGTAACTATATGAATATATTTACTGCTTCCCCAATCTTTTTTTTCAATGTTGAAGTTTTCCAGGGCATTCAAAATTTCAATAAGTGCAATACCGCCGGATGAAGGCGGTCCCATTGAGACTATTTTATAACCTCGGTATTCTCCGGGTTCGCGCTCTATTGGTTCGTAGTTTGCTAAATCCTCTAAGGATATATAACCGCCATTCTCTTTCGATTGCTCAGAAATAAGTTTCGCTACGGGTCCTTCGTAAAACCCTTCTTTGCCAAATTCAGAAATCAATTTTAGAGTATGAGCTAAATCTGTCTGGATAAAAAGATCGCCGTCACTAAAGTTCCCGAATTCAGATGTAAATATTTTCTTTGTTGATTCATACTTAGAAAAAGTATTCTTATAATGATTTAAAGTCCTTGCAAAATGATAATCAATTGGAAATCCGTTTTCTGCCAATTTAATTGCCGGTTCAATAACTTCAGGTATATCCATTGTACCGTATTGATCTAAAGCATAAAGCAGTCCAGCCGTACTACCGGGCACTCCTGAAGCACCCCAGCCTTGAGTGCTTTTTGACATATCATATTCGCCTTTCTCATCAAGATACATATCTCGGAAAGCGCTACTAGGAGCTTTTTCTCTGTAGTCAATAGTTGTGCTTTTTCCATTCTCCAAATGGATAACCATGAATCCGCCGCCCCCGATATTTCCAGCTTGCGGATATGTTACTGCGAGTGCAAATCCAACCGCTACGGCAGCATCAACTGCATTACCGCCTTTTTCAAGTATTCCAACTCCAACCATTGAAGCAATGTCACTGGCTGAGACAACCATCCCGTTTTTTGCCCTTACAGGGTCTTTCGCCTTAGCAAAGGTTAATGTTATAAAAGCTAATATTATTATTAATAATAATTTAAAAAATGTCCGCATCAACTTTGAATCCCTCCCCTTTTAATTGCTCCAGTACGATTCGGCTAAGCTCTTTTAGCTGAGTTAAAGTTTCCTGTAGATCCTTCATTATCTGCTCGTCATTTACAAGCTTGCCAATATTATTCTCGCCCTTGTCAACATCATTCATAAATTTTGATAATTGTGTTACTAAAGAATCTGTACTGTTCATTAATCCATTTATATTTTGAATTGTATTTGTTATATCGTCTTTGTTATCAACAATAAACTGATTTGAATTTTTGACCAATTCATTACTGTTATTCAAAAGGTTGTTTATTGATTCATTGTTGTCAGAAATTAATTTATCTGTTTTTGCAATTAATTTATTCAAAGAAATTACACTCTGTTGGAGATCATTGGTGAACTCGGAATTACCTAATAATTTATTTAATGAATTTAATGAACTTTTAACTTCAATTATCACATCTACCAGATCATCTTGAACCGATCCGAGCATCGCCATTGTTGTAGATATATCCCCAAGGAAATAACCTTTCTGAATTTTCTTATAATCAAGCGGAGTTGATGATTTACCCGGATCGATTTCGATCTTTTTGCCGCCCATAAGATCAAGCACCATTAATGAGAATTTTGCGTCTTCTCTAAGATCGGTATCTTCACTTAAAACCAAATTTACTCTTGCAGTATTGTCAACAATGTAAATGTCATCAACGTAACCTTTTTTAATTCCCCTTATAGATACTTGATCGCCTACACTTAACCCGGCTACCGATTCAAATTGAACGCTGACGTTTTTCTCTTTGGAATCGAAAGAAAAATTCTTTGCCCATCCAAGAACCCATAGCAATACAACCAGCCCTATTAAAACCGTTAGCCCTACTTTTATTTCACTTTTTCTCTCGTTTCTCATATTCCTTTATCAACTTGCGTAATTCTTCAATGTTTTCAAAATTAATTTTGTTTGAATCTATTAATTCGTTGAACTTTTCTTTTAGAGCATTAAAATCGTTTGAATCGAGTGAAATATTTTTAGTATCGATCTCATCGATCAGTTTTTCCAAACTTTTCTGCAATGAATCTCTTTCAACCGATTCGGTCAAATTATCAATTGCTTTTTGAATACTTTCATCAACAAATTCTTTTACCTGCTCTTTCCCCGATTGAATTAATTGGTCACCGTACCTTTGATATAAATAAGAAATAATTCCAATCAATACAATTATCAATAAGAGTGAACGAAAAAAGCATCCCTTTTTCATTGTTCATCTTCTTCTGTGTGAAGTTTTTCAACAATAATTTTGTTCACTCTTTTATTTTCAACATCAACAACCTTAAAGTTCAATCCTTTGTAATCAAATTGATATCCATTCTTCGGTATTTTCCCGGCATGGTAAAAAATAAATCCGCCAACAGTATCATAATCATCATTTTCATTAGTAAAATCTTTTTCAAATAATTCATTCAACTCATCAATGGAAACCTTACCTAACACTACATATTTATCATCATCTACTTTAATGATCTCTTTTTCTTCTTTATCATACTCATCTTGTATCTCACCGACTATTTCCTCAAGGATATCTTCCAATGATACAAGCCCTGAAGTACCACCGTATTCGTCAACGATAATACCCATATGAATATTCTCTTTCTGGAATTCACGCAGTAATTCATGTATAAGTTTTGTCTCCGGAATAAATATAACATCACGAACAATTTTCTTCAGAGCGAATGAGTCTTTGCCTTTCCTCTTATCCAGGAATGAAAGAATATCTTTTGCGTAAAGTACTCCGATAATATCATCCAGGTCTTCTTCGTATACAGGAATTCTACTATGACCGGACTCAGTTATCAAGTCAATTACTTCATCGTATTCTGCGTCAGAAGGTACTGCAATGATATCAACACGGGGAGTCATTACTTCGCGAACATTGATGGATCTGAATTCCACCAGTCCGTGAATCAGTTCATGTTCTTCCTCCTCAATTGAACCATGCTCTTTACCTATATCAACGAGGTCTGTTATTTCTGACGGATGCAGTGCCGTTTTCGATCTATCTATCTTAAATTTAGATACAATGAATTTGATAGCATCAGTAAGAATTTTAGCAACCGGGTAGATAAGAATGCTTATCCAATAAAGCGGGAAAGCGATAATCTTAGAGAAGAGCAATGGATTTTTAGATGCGAATAATTTCGGAGTAATTTCACCGATCAGTAGAAGAAATATTGTCAATAAAACTATTTGCGCTAATAATACCAATTCAACAGAAAGGTCATAGACTTCTGCAAATTGGATTGCCAAAGTAACTGCAAATATTGAAGCTGCAACATTAAAAATAGTATTGCCAATAAGAATTGTTACTAACAATCTACGCGGAGATTCCAGCAATGAGAGTATATATCTATTTAATAAACTTTTCCCCTCTTTAAGCTCTTTTAAATGCTTTTTATCCAATGAGAAAAGAGCTACTTCAGATCCAGAAAATAGAGCAGAAAATATGAGTGTTATAAGCAGAAAAATTAATTTAGAAAACCAATCTATATCCAACTATTTTTTAAAACTCCCAATTGTTGTAAAATATTTACCGAACAAACCTAAAATGGAAGGTCGTCAGCTTCTGAAGATTCAGAACTTTCCGGTGCATCTTGTGTAAATGCTGCTCCGGAAGATGTTTCGGAAACTTCACCTCTTCTATCTAACGGAATTATCCCGTTAAAGTCGGCTATTATACTTGTAAAGTACTTCGTTTGACCGTCTTTCTCATAACGTTGGTAATCAAGTCTTCCCTCAACGTAAACCTTAGCTCCTTTTTTCAATGCATCCTTAAAAAAGTCGGAAAGTCCGAAAGCAACTATATTGTGCCATGTAGTTTCTCTCTGCCAGTTTCCATCTTTATCTTTACGACTATGTTCGGTAGCCATAGAGAACTTTGTTACTGATACGTTTGATGTTGTAAAGCTGGTCTCGGAATCGCGTCCTAGAGTTCCGATAAGCATAACTTTGTTTAATGAAAACGCCATTATTCCCTCCTAATCTTTAAATAAATAATTTATTAACAAAAATAACATATATTTTGAATGTTGCAATAAGAAAATCCAAATAATTAAACCTATTAAATATTATTTTGATTTCGGAACAATAAAAGCATCACTGAATTGAGCATTATTCCACAGTTTATTCCTCACCTTTTCCGCTTCTTTCCTAGTTTTAAAAGGAGGTAATTGAACGGCATAGAAACCGGTCTTTTCAATATATTTGGTATTTAGCTTATAGCTAATTGAGTTTTTTGCACTGTTGATAAAATTCTCAGCTTTATCTCTGGTTGAAAATGCACCGACTTGAACAATATATCCATCCTCAACTATCGCTGAAACAGGAGCAACTGGAACCGGTTGTGTTGATACCGGCGGCTCTGGTGTAGTTTCAACTTTTTGTTCAACTGTAACTTCAACTGCTTCGTGTGAAGTAGTATCAACATCGGATACATCCGAAACATCGTCAAACACATATACTTCCTCAGCAGAGCTGCCTGATTTTTTTGATGTTTCCTTTGTTGAAGAACAAGCTAGAGTGAAGAGTAATAAGAAAATAAATAAAAATATTTTGTTGGGAATCACAATTACCTCAAAAAATTATATTATACCCGCCTAATATAATTAGACGGGCATTAATAATTACATAATAATATCTTTCCAAGTAATATTTTTCAGAATATAATTATTATCTTTAGATAATGTTGTTTTTGATAATGGAATACTAGGCGGTAGTGTTGAAACATTTATATGAGAAATTGAAGCTCCAAATTTTTTATTGATCGCATCAATAAATTGGTTAGCAATAATTCCGTATCCATATGATGTTGGATGAACACCGTCCAAACCAAACGTATTACCTTTAATATAAGCAGTGGTGAAGTTAATACCGTCTATCACCATTCCGCCGGCTGTAGTTTCAGCATTTTTTAATTCACTAAAAAATGTGTTAACATCAACTAAGACCCAAGTATTGCTATACAAATTTACGACATCACTGATTACTTTATTAAATGCATTTGTAGCATCTTTCGTAACACCGATTTCAGTATCATCCAATGTAAAAACATCAGGCCATGGATTTTGCGGATCAAAACCGAATGGTTTGGTGATATCAATTCCCGCAGGCGGAGTTATACCAAGACTTGCATAATACTTACCAGAAGTATCACCTAATAAGCCAGTGTATCCACTACTTGTAAGCGTAAGAAGAATCTTACCTTCCTTTAGATCGCCTGTTGTTGCAACACCGGTACCAATAATTTCACCGTTCTTTTGATAAACAATTGCCGGAACTCCTTTTGCTTCAAGACCAGCTGCTAATTTTGGTCCGACTGTTGTAAAGAATGGAATGTTCTTAACGTCAGGAATATTTGCGGCAGCAATTTTTCTTGCTCCAGTCGGATCAGTAATCGCAGCGCCAACCATATTATATAATGCAGTAAATGTAGGAACATCTGTAGGAAGTTTTCCTGTAGCAGGATCAGTTCCTTTTGTTCCGCCGCTAGTAGCATAACCTAATACATCGTTATTACCAATCCATAGGGTTATAAATGTTGGCTGCAAATTAAGTGCTTGTTTAATAATGCTATTACCTAATTGCTGATCTCTTAATACAACACTAAAGAAAGGATTTTTTCTAGCAACAGCCTTTTGCTGAAAATCAGTAGTATCAATTAAGTCATATAAAATTGCACCGGGAACACCTAAATTATTATAAGGTTTTGCATAATCAAGATTTGTCGGTGATCCTGTTCCAGGATTTGGAGCTATAACAACATCAGGCGCCAGAGCTTTAATTTCCAACTTACCAGGAATACCTGGTTCGCTTATCAATGGCTGAACATAATCTGTCATAACTTGATCTGAAATTATTTTCCCAAAAGAATATATTTGAGATTTTTCGTACAATGAAGAATTCTGATAACCGGCTGTTAAACTATTGCCGATTGATACAAATCTTGTAAAATCAGCTTCACCGGTTTTTGGAGGCTGCGGAGCGGTCAGTTCAGTCCTGTCTTCACAACCAATAAATGTTATAAGTAAAATACTTAACAATAACGCAACTAATCTATTTGTTCTTTTCATAATCTCTCCTCCTCTAGTTTATATAGTATGATAAGTTAATACCGAACAGATGAGCAGATGAGTTATAAACTCCGTTAAATCCAGCTGCACCGCTTGTATAATCTACTTTTGAATTTGTTATTGTTCTTTCATCAAATCTTAAGAACATATAAGCAAGATCAAGAACCAAGTTTGGAGTAAATTTATAACCAAGACCAATATTTAATCCCCATCTATCAGCATCAGGAAGTGACGGTTCAACCCATTCGTCCTTAACAGGATTTTTATCATACAATATCCCGCCTCGAAGATCGAAACTTTCTGATAATGAATACTCAGCGCCTAACCGCGCAATCCATGAATTGTTATAATCACGCACAGATGTACTAACATAAGGAGTTCCATCGGGATTATTAAATTCTGTAAAAGTGACCTCCATTTTGTCATAGCTGCTCCATCCAACATACTGGAAATCTGCAGAAACAGTTAGTTTATCATTAGGTAAGAATGCTAAACCAATTGTAGCGTTGTACGGAAGAGAAAGTGGGGCTTCTATGCTTCCTGTAGGTAGCAATGAATTGAACTGTGATGGTGCATCAACTGTGGCATCGCCTTTAAAGGTAAAGTCGGAACCGCTTCTAAAATCAAGCCCAACACGAAACGATTCACTCGGCTTATAGAGAATACCAATTGCATATGCAAAAGAATTACCATTACCGGAGAGATCAATTTCTGCATCACCGTCAAACGGGGATAATGAATTCTTTTTCAGTATAGCAACATCCCCGTAAACATAAGACGCTGTAATACCTATAGAAAATTCATCGGAAAATTTGTAAGATGCTCCACCGGTAAAATAATATGTTTTTACTTCGGTTTTAATAGCAAGATATCTTCCTATCCAATTTTCATCCCAAGTAGTGCCAAGCCCGTATTGATTGTTAACACCAAAACCTAAAGCCCATTTATCATTTAGCTGATGAGTGATGTAAAAGTTAATTGGGGTGAATAATGCTGACTCCATTTTATATTCATCAATAGCAGGAGTCACACCTCTGAATGTTGCCGAGGGAGAAATTAATGTTGTTCCCAACATAAACTGTGTGCCGCTAAGCTGTGATAATCCAGCTGGGTTATAAAATAATGCCGAACCATCAAGCGCTAGTGCTGTAAAGGCTCCAGCCATCGCCATACCTCTTGCTCCATGCTCATTGATTTGAAATCCACTGGCAAAAACCTGAGACGAGATAATTACAACGACTGAAAGCAACTGAAATATTTTCTTCACTTAAACCTCCTTATTTGTGAAACATTTATTTATTATATCAAATATATGTAAGATTATTCAATAATAAAAAGGAGTTCCCCTTTATCAACTGAGTTGCCCACAATGCAATTAACGGTTTTAACAATTCCTTCAGAAAGGGATTTGATCTCATTTTCCATTTTCATCGCTTCCAAAACTATAAGAGATTCTCCAATTTCCACTTTCTCGCCTAAGCTTTTGTTGACTTTAACAACTAAGCCATTCATAGGCGCAGTTACTTTCTTATTGGAATTACTGTTGCTATTTTTCTTCAGTAATTTATTTGCTTCTGCTTCAAGTTTTGTCTGCAGGTGAATTGAATGTTCTTCTCCTTCTATCACGGTTTGGAAATGACCTGATTGAATTTCCTTTACATATAGCTGATGCTGTTTATTTTCAAAGCTCAATTGGTATAGATCGTTATTTAATTTATTCAGAGCAATATTATATTTTTTCCCATTCAGAACTATTTCATTTTTCGAGATAATTTGAATCTCTAATTTTCGATTTCCGATCTCGACATATATTTCATTCATGATCTACCGTCCATCTATTATGCTCAGGGACAAAATTTAGTTTAGGGGCGCTGATGCGTTTTTCATGATAGAGTAAGGAGCTTACAATAACTGAAGCAACCATTTCATCGGATAATATTTCTGTATCTCTTTTTTCATTCAAATATTTTTCAATTTCGTAACCAATGAAATTTATATTGAATTTATTCTTCACAAAATCTTTATGCTGCATTATCCACTTACAAAATGGAATATTTGTTGTAACTCCTGTAACCAGGTAATTTTTCAAAGCATATAACATTCGGCTTCTCGCTTCTTCTCTATCACAGCCGAAAGTAACCAGCTTGGAAAGAATCGGATCATAATAAATGCTGACTTCAGAATTTGTATCAATACCAGTATCTATTCTTATTCCAACTCCGTGCGGAACAGAATGATTTGTTATGACACCGACTGAAGGAGCAAAATTATTCAACGAATCTTCCGCATAAATTCTACACTCAATAGAGTGTCCTAATATTTTTAGTTCTTCTTGTTGGAACGATATTTCCTCACCTGAAGCAATTCTGATCTGTTCCTTGACTATATCGATATTTGAAATGAATTCTGTAACAGGATGCTCAACCTGGACACGCGTATTCATCTCGAGGAAATAAAAACTTTTGTCCTCATCCATTAACAACTCGATTGTACCGGCATTATGGTAGTCGCATGCTTTAGCTGCATTAAGAGCAATCGTTGTTATCTTCTCCCTATCTTTTTCGCTGATTGATGGTGACGGAGCCTCTTCAATTATCTTTTGATGTCTTCTTTGAAGAGAACATTCACGTTCAAAAAGATGTCTGTAATTTCCATGATGATCTGCAATGATCTGCACTTCAATATGTTTAGGATTAACTAGGAATTTTTCCATGTAAATATCATCACGTCCAAAAGCTTTTTGCGATTCACTCTTAGCAAGGTTAAAGGATTCTTCCAACTCAGATTCTGATTGGACAACTCTCATTCCTTTTCCGCCGCCGCCGCCCGCAGCTTTAAGCATAATCGGATAACCGATATCTGACGCAGATTTCATTGCATCTTTAATTGTTGAAATTGGTTTTGTAGTGCCCGGAACTATGGGAACGTTATTCTGAGTCATCAATCTGCGTGCAGATGTTTTATCCCCCATAAGTTTAACGGAATTAGATGAAGGACCGATAAATGTAATACCGGCTTTTTCAACCTTCTCAATAAATTGGGAATTTTCTGAAAGGAACCCGTAGCCGGGGTGAATTGCATCGGCATTGATCTCATTGGCAAGTGAGATTATTCTATCTTGATTCAAATAAGATTCATCTGCTCGAGGACCGCCGATATTGTACGCTTCATCTGCTAAACGAACATGTAAAGCAGTTTTATCAGCTTCAGAATAAATAACAGCAGCGGTAATACTTAATTCGTTACATGCTTTGATTATTCTTAATGCAATCTCTCCTCTGTTAGCAACCAGAATTTTTTTGAACATATCAGATCATTTGGTTATTATTTCATATTAACTATTGTAACGCCTTCACCGCCGAGTTCGATTTTAGCAAATTCAAAATCTTTTACTCCATCATGTTTTTTCAGTATGTGATGAACAGTTTCCTTCAAAACACCGGTACCTTTACCATGAACTATCTCGACTTTAGACAAATTATTTGCGAAAGCGTTATCTAAAAACCTTAACAGCTGATACTCAACTTCCTCCGGTTTTTTACCTCGAATATCAATTCTAATTTCCGGTGAAGCCGCAGTATAATTTCTATAATTATTTAATACAACTTTTTCTCTTTGTTTTGTCTTTCTGAGTTTATTTAACTTTGCTTTAAGTTTAATTTTACCCGATACAATTTGGGCAATATCTCCGTTAATACTTATAATTTCACCTTCGGTTGTTGTATCCTTTATTTTAACAAAATCTCCTACCGAAAGCTTAACCGGTTCTAACTCTTCAGTATCATCCTTTACTATATTTTCATTTTCCTTTTTTAACTCAGATATTTTTTTCTTTTCTTCAACTATAACAGATCTTTCGGCATTTGTCTCCTTGATCCTCTTTATTGTCTGTTCAACTTCTTTATTAATATTCTTTAGATATTCATCTGCTTTAGTCTTAGCATCTAAAATAATAGTCTTTTTTTCATTTTCCAAAATTTTTATTTTTGATTGATACAGATTTGTCAACCCTTTAAGTCTTGCATTTTCTCTTTCGTACTCGTTCAATTTCTCTCTGATCTTGTTTGAATTTGCTTCTAGTTCGATCAGGAATTCCTCAATTCTATTTTTATCCTCATCTAAATTATCTTTCGCTATCTCAATTATTGAGTCATCAATCCCAATTCTGCGAGCGACTTCAAATGCATAACTGGAACCAGCGAGTCTGAATTTATAAGTTGGCTCTAATTTCTCAATATCATAGATCATTGAAGCGTTAAGGAAACCGTCCTGATCATTAGCTAATATTTTTAAATTACCGTGATGTGTTGTTGCAAATACTGCAGCACCTTTTTCGTGGAGCTTCAGCAAAAATGCCGCAGCCAAAGCCGCACCTTCTGCCGGATCGGTACCAGTTCCTAATTCATCCAACAAGACAAGTGTTTTTTGATTACTCGTTTTTAATATTTCATTAATATTAGTTAGATGCGAACTAAATGTACTAAGGTCATCTTCAATTGATTGCTGGTCACCTATATCAACTGCAATATTATCGAAGAACCAGAAATTTGAATCAGCATGTGCGGGAATGTGAATGCCGGTCATAACCAATAACGACAGTACTCCAACAGTTTTAAGTACAACTGTCTTGCCTCCTGCATTCGGTCCGGTGATGACAATAATTTTATCATCTTTTATCTCCAAGTCCAACGGAACTGTGTTTTTTCTCCCGATTTTTTGGATAAGCAGAGGATGGCGCGCATCTATTATTTTAAATGGTTCGTTTTCATTCAGAGTTGGGAAAACACCAATGATCTCCATTGAATAATTTGCAATTGCAAAAAGTGCATCAATTTCACTTATAACTTCCAGTGACAATTTTAACTCATCACTTTTACGACCGATTAGATCCGTAATTTGTTTTAATATCCTTTCGACTTCCCTTCTTTCAGCAAAGTTTAACGACAAAAGTTCATTATTAAGTTCCAGTGATTCTTCCGGTTCAATATAAATAGTTTGTCCGGTTGCAGATTCCGAATGGATAAATCCTTTTACATGCCGCTTATGCTCAGCTTTAATAGGCAGCACAATTCTTCCGTCACGTTGAGTAATGTACTCTTCCTGCACTAACATAGAGTTACTTAATCGCTTGAGAACACTGTTAACTGTTTTTCGTAGTGCTTCGCCTTTCTCATTTATTTTTGTCCTTATCTTTTTTAACTGAGGGCTTGCATCGTCTCTAATATCACCAGAATCTGTAAATATTCTTTCTATCTGTTTCTCGAATGATATATCTGAGAATAATAAGTGTGAAAAATCAGAATTGAGTTTTGTCTCGTAACAGGAAGTTTCTAAATACTTTTTTAATCTTCTTGATACGGCTGCTAATGAATCAACATCTTTGATCTGTTTGATTGTGAGCACTGCACCTTCAATTCTGCTGTTTGCTATGGACTTGATCAGATCAGGCAGATATTCTAATGGAGGGATGTCAGTTTGTATCAATGCTTCTTTTGCTTCAGTTACATAATTGCCAAACTTTACTGCGTTAGATCTATTCGACTTTGGAGTGAGTTTTAAAAGATTTTCTTTCCCTAATTCTGTTATTGAGTATTTAGATATCTTCTGCAGTATCTTTTCAAATTCCAGTATTGATATAACTTTATCGGCAATCATTGTTTTTCTGGAACGTCGCTGCTTTGTTCAATAAATTCTTTCACTAAGTTTTTTGCTTCGGAATTAGAACCGATTATTAAGTCAATTGTTGTCGGGATCACTCGATAAACCTCGTTATAAAGTAAAGAATTATTACGGTCTTCTTGACTGGGGAAATTGAATATATTTAAGAATAGCATAAACCCGCTAATGAAAAAAAGAATTTGAAGCGTGCCCGATATTGCCCCAAGCAATTGATTAGTGAATCTATTTACTTTATCAAGCGGGTGAATTATACGTTTTAAAATTGATGCCAGAAAGGTTGTAGCTACAAAGATTAAAAAACCGGCTACTATTTCAGCTAAATAAAATTCATCATTTATCAAAGGAGCAAGAATTTTCCCCAGCGGCTTATAAAATTCAAGCGCTAGGACAACTCCAAGCACCAATCCTACCAATCCAATAACTTTTCTTATAAAACCGTCTCTAAAACCTAATGCAAAACCGATCATTAAGATTATTAGAATTATGATATCCAAATAGTTCAATTTAACTTAAAATGTTATCAACAATTTCTTTAATTTTTTTGCCGTCAGCTTTACCTTTGAAATTCTTAATTGCTAATGGCATAAGTTTAGGAAAATCCGATTTCTCCTTTGCTCCAATCTCTTCAGCCAAAGAAGATATTTTCTCTAAAAGCTCTTCGTCTGTAAGCTGTTTTGGAAGATATTCATTGATTATCTTTAATTCAGCTTCTTCCTTCTCTGCTAATTCATCTCTTCCGGCATTACGGAACTGTTCTAT
>JAADIB010000460.1 GCA_013151565.1 Chlorobiota bacterium | reverse complement strand
AGATATACAATGAAGTAAATGATATCTGCGGGGGTAAGCCGGCTAAACCAAAACTGGATAAGGATAAAGTCGTTGCTATTATCAAATGGGTTGACGGTACTGTAATTGATTCTGTATTCAAAGTTGAGAAATAAACTTGTTGCTGGATTCTAGTATCTAGAATCCGGTATCAATTATTTTTCTATCTAACATTTTATGATTACTACTTCTTAAATCTTTCCCTTATATTTGAGTTATGAAAAAAATTGGTTTAGCACTTAGCGCAGGCGGTGCACGCGGACTTTCTCAAATAGTAATATTAGAAGCATTTGAAGAATTAGGAATTAAACCTCATCTTATTTCCGGCAGCAGTGTTGGTGCTGTTATAGGAACTGCTTTTGCCTCCGGTATGACAGCGAATGATATGAAAGATTCCGTAAGAGAAATTATTCTAAAAGATCATCACAAATCCAAAGAGTTATTTAAAGGGTTTGATATGGTAAAAATACTGAGTCTTGTTGATCTTACTGTTAATTCGGGTGGATTGATAAAGGGTGAAAAATTCATCAATTTTATCGACCAGAAGATAAAGAAAAAGAAATTTGAGGAATTGGATATTCCTGTTAAAATTGTTACAACAGAATATTGGGATAGAAAAGAAGTAATTTTTGAATCCGGTGAACTTCTGAAAGCAATTAAAGCGAGTTATTCCCTCCCTGCATTATTTACTCCATCTAAAATCAATAAAGGATTATACTTAGACGGCGGATTAGTAAACCCTTTACCGTTCGATATTTTACTTGATGAATGTGATATTGTTGTTGGAATTGATGTTTTAGCAAAAAATAGTGTTAACGGGAATAATGCTCCCAGTTCGCTGGATACGCTTTTCTCATCTTTTCAAATTATGCAGAACGCCATCCTGAAAGAAAAGTTGAAATCATCTACTCCCGATATTCTTATCAGAACCGATATAAAAGGAGTGCGGCTTTTTGAGTTCAACAAAGCTGAAGATATTTGGAAGCAATCTGTAAAATATAAAGACGAACTAAAATCATTATTATCTGCTCACCTTTAAATACAGATCACTCCCTAATTACCACTAAATTATTTTAGCAAACATACCACTATAACTTATTATATAACAATAGGATATACATATATACCAAATCAATAATATAGCACTAATGCTATGATTCATCTAATGTTGATAAGTTACCTGGATCAACACCAAGCTCCTTAGCTTTAAGTACTCTTCGCATTATTTTACCGCTTCTTGTTTTCGGTAAAGAATCAACAAATTTGATTTGCTGTGGTTTAGCAATCGGACCAACCTCGTGACCAACATGATTCTTTAAAGTTTCCTTTAATTCTTCTGTAGGTTCTACTCCTTGCTTCAGAATAACATAAGTGTAAATTGCATTACCTTTTACTTCATGAGGTAATCCTATTGCCGCAGCTTCTGCAACAGAAGGATGACTCACTAATGCACTTTCAATTTCTGCAGTTCCTAATCTATAACCGGAAACTTTTATCACATCATCTACCCTTCCTATAACCCAGATATAACCATCCTCATCCCTTTTTGCTGAATCACCCGTCATATAAACACCCGGATACTTTTTCCAATATTGCTCAACGTATCTATCGGGGTCATTATAAATAGTCCTGATCATTGCAGGCCAAGGAGTTTTGATCACTAAGTAGCCTTCTTCGTTATCCTTAACCGGATTCCCATTTTCATCAAAAATATCCATTTCAATGCCCGGGAATGGTTTTGTTCCTGAACCAGGTTTCAGCGGAACAGATGGCATTGGCGTTATCATGAACATTCCGGTTTCTGTCTGCCACCATGTATCCATGATAGGACATTTTTCGTTACCAACAACTTTATAATACCATTTCCAAGCTTCGGGGTTTATCGGTTCACCAACAGATCCTAACAAACGTAAGGAAGAAAGATCGTGCCTGTTAACCCAAGCATCTCCGAATCTCATTAAACCTCTGATAGCGGTAGGAGCAGTATACAATATATTTATGCCGTACTTTTCAACCAGATTCCACCATCTATTAGGATAAGGATGAGTCGGCGCTCCCTCATACATAAATGAAGTTGCTCCGTTCAATAACGGACCGTAAACTATATAGCTATGCCCGGTTATCCATCCGGGATCAGCAGCGCACCAATAACGGTCTTCTTCTTTGATATCAAAAACATATTTTAGTGTTGTATATGTTCCAACCATATATCCGCCGTGAGTGTGGAGTATTGCTTTCGGCTTTCCCGTAGTACCTGAAGTATAAAGCATAAAGAGCGGATCTTCTGCGTCCGTAATTTCCAATGCACAGTTTTGTGTAGCGATCGGTAAAGCCATTAACTCATGCAGCCATAAATCTCGTCCATCTTCCATATTGATGTCTTGACCGGTTCTTTTAACAACCAGAACATGTTCAATACCGCCGGCACGCTTTAATGCCTCATCAGCAATTTGTTTTAGAGGAACGATCTTGCCTCTTAGATAAGCGCCGTCAGAAACTATAAGGACTTTTGATTTGCTATCTTCAATTCGTTCATGAAGAGCTTCAACAGAAAAGCCGCCGTAAACAACAGAATGAATTGCCCCTATTCTTGCGCATGCCAGCATTGCCATAACAATTTCCGGAGTTCGTCCCATATAAATTGTTACTCGGTCTCCCTTACTAACTCCCAAACTGCGCAGCACATTAGCAAACTTACATGTTTCACGATGCAGCCGGTAGTATGAAAGCATCCGCATATCACCATTCTCACCTTCCCAAATGAGAGCTAATTTATTTCTTCTATGAGTCTTTACATGTACATCCAAACAATTATAGGCAATGTTTGTTTTACCTCCAGTAAACCATTTGTAAAACGGTTTATCAGAATCGTCCAAAACTTTATCCCACTTTTTAAACCAATGCAGTTCCTCGGCTCTCTTACCCCAAAATTTTTCATAATCTTCACCGGCTTCTTTCTGCAGTGCATCCCAATCGGGAACATTAGCATTTTTAACTACTTCTTCTGAAGGATAGAATACTTCTCCATGTAAATCTTTAGAACTCATATCATTCTCCTATAGGTTTAGATGATTGGATTTGCAATTTATTAAATTATATAAGACAAAATCAAATAATTTAGAACAGAAAGTAATAATTAATAAAAATATTCTCATCCGAACATCGGTGGAACAGCAATTAAAAAGTTAATATGCAGCACTTTAAACATTTCTAGTTATAATATTTATTTTTATATTTGAACTTCTATTTATTTCCTATTGGAATTGTTAGAAATATTCAGCTATGGAGAGGTGGGTGAGTGGCTGCCATCGCCTTTAGGCGAGGTTCCGCCAAAGGCGGAAAAACCAAATTTGTTCTTATGTATTATGTATATATATTAAAAAGTATTAAACATAGTCGATATTACATTGGACATTCACAAGATCATATTAAGAGGTTGAGTGAACATAACCGTGGAAAAGTTAGATCGACTAAAGCTTATATTCCTTGGGTAATAGTTTACCAGGAAGAATACTTAACAAAATCAGAAGCTTACAAACGTGAAATGCAGATAAAGAGTTACAAAAGTGGAAATGCGTTTAATAAGCTTATTAATAAAAATTAATTTTCAGCACGGAGAGGTGGGTGAGTGGCTGAAACCAACGGTTTGCTAAACCGTCGTACTTCGAAAGGGGTACCGCGGGTTCGAATCCCGCCCTCTCCGCCAAAGCTTGAAGCCTTGTATTTATAAAGGTTTCAAGCTTTTATTATTTTGAATGGGCTTTTCTTATTCAAACATCTTCGGAAATCTTTTAACAACTAACTGATCAATAATTTCTGCGATGATATCAAACAATAACAAGTTTGTATTTATTGTAGAATGATATAAAAGCGGATCATCAATATCTTTGTGATAATACTTTTTTATATTAGTTTCTATTAATGGATAATTAAACTTTTCATTTAAAGTGTCCCATAAAGAACAGGCATTCTTGTTCATTATTATTAAGGTCATGCTGAGTCACTCGAGTTCTTTTGTTTTCTTAAACACCAAAAAATAAAAATGCTCATAAATTATCCAGCTGTGGAGGAACGTAAAACCGTTGGTAATAAAATCGTGAACAACTTTTTGTGTTGGCAGTCTGTGTCCAAACGGTGGTCCGAAATCCATATCTTCATATTTCCAATCTATGACAAACGCATATCCTTTCAAATGTAAAAGTTTGTTAATTTCACGAACAGCTTTTTCTTTATCGATAAATTCGTGCAGTACATTAACGAGCAATGCTTTATCTAAGGTATCCGGTTGAAGATTTATTGATTCTCCTGTTGATTCGATATATTCAATATTGTTGAGAGATTCTTTTTCGGCTCTCTTTTTGCAGACAGTCAACATCTTCTCGCTGATATCGATTGCGAATATTTTTTTTACTTTATGCGCAAGCGGCAAAGTAAAATAACCGGGACCACAACCGATATCAGCCCATACTTCATCTTTGTGCGGTTTGGAAATTTCAAAAAACTTTTCGCGGTTTAAACTTTCGTCTCGTTCTTTACTGACCAATCTTTTCCATTTTGATTCTGGGAATATTTTATCATTCACTTTCACTTCCTCTTATAAGTTATTTAGTTCCGATTATATTTTAAGTCTCAAAGGACAAATCCTGAAATATTTTAATCGATATCATGTCTTTTACAATTTTAGATATTTTAATAATCAAAAGCAAATTAGAGATTTAGTATTTTGGTGAGATATTCTGCTTTTTGCTGTATAAACATTACAGAAAAAAGAATTTTAACTCATAGTTTTCTACAGCAATCAAAAGTATTTGCGACTAGACCAATACTATTAATTATAAAACCTCGTCACAAACTTCATCAAGAACTTTTAATCCGTCTTCTAACGCTTCCTTTGTTATCATAAGCGGCGGCGCTACTTTTACACACATGCCTCCAATTCCAACCGGTGAAAACATTAAAAGACCCTTTCGGAAACATCCTTCATTTATTTTGTATGCAGTTTCTTTGTCACCTTCTTTTGTGTTTGGTTTAACTATCTGCAAGCCAGCAACTAAACCTTTACTAGTAACAAATCCTATCTTATCAGAATGCTTCTTCTGAATATTCATTAATCCTTCTTCTAAAATTTCACCTAATGCCGCAGCGTTCTCTGTCATCCTTTCATCTTTCAAAGCTTTGATATTGGCTATAGCTGCTACAACCGGCAGCGGACTTGCCGAATGTGTTGATGTCATACTTCCCGGAGGATACATATTCATCACATCATTTCTTCCTATTACCGCAGATATTGGTAGTGAAGAAGATATCCCTTTTCCACATGCAATTAAATCGGGCTTAACATCGTAATGCTCAAATGTGAACCACTTACCCGAACGACCAAAACCAGCTTGCACTTCGTCCATAATAAGGAGTGCATCATTCTCTCGGCAGAAAGCTTCTAACTTCTGTGCATATTCTTTCGGCATAAAGAATGGTCCAGCGCCTTGATAACTCTCTGTAATAACCCCAGCTACATTTTTCGGTTCAATGCCTTGTGCTTTAAGCGAATCTAAAAAAACATCAAAACTTACATCCTCTTGGAAAAATCCGTCGGGGAAAGGAACATTCACAAACCCGGGATCAAGATTTATTATCCATTCCTTTAACGTCGGTATTCCTCCCGCTAACTGTGCTCCAAGTGTTCTTCCATGAAATGCATTATTAAAACTTACAATTACATGTTTATCTCTTCCCCCTTTCTTTACTCCGTAAGTTCTTGCCAACTTGATAGCATTTTCAGTTGCTTCGGAACCGGTTGAAAGCAAGAAAACTTTGTCCAATCCTTCGGGTGCATCCTGCTGAAGTAAATCGACCAGCTCGGCTCGTTTTTCGTGATAAAAAACATAACTTGTAAGTAGCTTTGAATCTACTTCCTCACGTAATGCTTTTATAACTCTCGGATGTGAGTGACCCGCATTTGTTATCAACACACCACTCGACCAATCAAGCCACATATTCCCCCATTTATCATACACTTGAAATCCTTCAGCCCTATCCCAAATTATAGGCGGCTGACCGGACATTGATGTAGGTTCATATTTTTCTAACCGTTCAATAATTTCCATTGATTCCGGCACGGGCAATGCTGTTTTAATTTTTCTAAACTTAGTATCAATTTTTTGTACATCAATCGGTACACGACTATACAATTCCATTTTTTGCTCCACTATTTATATTCTTTAAACTTTACTGTTGGACTATCACCATACTCAATAACTACTGAACGTCCGTCGTTTAGGATAGACATTCTCCCCGCTTCAATTACAAGTTCATTGAATGAACTGTTTGACGGTGTTGCAATAATTTCTTCATCATCTATTTTTTTGATTATCGCCTGGCGGTCTTCCAAGTTATCACCGCCTTCTTCAACACGATGAACAGAATTAACCAACCCTTCAATACTGCGGTAACCGTATCCTACCGGTGTTAATCCTTCTCCGCCGCGTTCTATTAATTTTAGATAATCTGGACTTGGCTCATTATAATATGAATCTCCCGGATGATTGCCTTTAGTAATATAAGAATGTTTAACCCCGCGATACTGGTCATCATGGAACATCAATCCGCCGTCTCTTTCTCCTTGTGTAAAAAGCCAAATTCCTTGCGAGTTTCCACCCGGTCCTACATTCGGATAACCCATTCCGTTAATTACGGCAAGACTAGATCCGTTCTCCCAAATTACATTTGCGTTTGTCCATAAATAACCTTCATTACCATTTGGATATTTATCTTTAACTCCATAAACCGAAACCTCTACCGGAAGCAATCCGGTAATCATGTTTACTTGGTCAACATAATGACAGCCGATGTAAGTGAACATATCCGAGTTTTCTGTTGTACACCAGTTTTGGAAATTGGAATCGCGGTAATACCACGGCTCTATTAGTGTTGCATAGCCTATACGGAATTCACCGAAATCTCCCGCACGATATTTCAAGCGAGCCATCCCTGCTCTATCGTCAAAGCGTTTGTGATATTCCGTACCTACGAATAGTCCTTTTGTGTATGCAAGTTTCTCTATTTCCAATGCCTCATTGTAACTTAAAGTTAAGGGCTTTACACTTATTACATGCTGGTTATGTTCAAGCGCATAGATAATAGCCGTATAATGCAATTGGTCAGGAAGTGCTACAAATACAATGTTTCTCTCCTCCATCTTATCTATTACTTCTTTGTAAAGATCAGGAAATATCTTATCCTCTGACTCCACTTTATAGTCCGGATATGAATTAAAAGTTTGTCCGGGAAAGGCTTGTTTTAATGTTTCGTTTTCTGATAACTTCTTCAACGGCGGTGTGTTCAAGGCACATACATTAATTTCTTTTACTGCCCCTTGCCGCTGCAAATGATAAATCGATGGCATGATTTGCATCTCTGTAATCATCCCGCCACCCACAATGGTAACATCTATTGGCTTTGTAATTTTCATAACAGGAATACTCCTTAATTTTTATACTAAATCAATTTTTATTATTAACTTTTTAAGTTTATCCAAATACTCTGAACTAATACCTTTATCTGTAATAACTCTGTTCACATTTTCTATACATCCCATCGTTTTGTTTCCGAATTTTGATGAATCAGCAATAAGAATTATTTCGGAGGCGGTTCTCATCATTGATTGATTCACACAACTATCCTAAAATATGAAAAAACTATAAGGGTAATGTATGGAGCTTTTTAGTAGAAACAAAAATAATAACAAACTTTTAATACGTCAAATTTTAGATTTATTATTGAAGGAAATATTAACCAATTGCATAGTACAGAACATAAACAATAAAGGATGTTTTTAAATATAAAGCATACGAATACTTTACACGCCGTGCGGTACAAATGCGTAACCTAAAAATTGCAGCAACTCCATTTTAATAATATTTATTATTCATTTTGCTCTGATCTAGATGTTGCTACAGTCAGTATACTCTCAGCAATCCGCAGACTTATAAGACGAATATTTTAAACAACCAAATAAAAGAGCAATAGCACTTAAAACAAAATGTGAAAAGATATGATAGAGATATTCATTGAAATTGTTTTAATTAAGCACTGCCTTTGTTGGAGTAAAAAAGTAAATGTTCTCTGTCAGCAGTACTTGTTCCGGCAAGCCTGGTGTGGCTGAAACCGATTATCTTATTATCACCGTAGTAACATCATGACGAATTGAATTCTCTTTTTAATAACTCTTTAATGTTAATCTATTTAAATTATTCAGCATTGAATAAAACCTAGCTTTCATAATTTAAAATATTTTTTTTTTATATCTTGCCTTCGACCTCTTAAATTCCTATTTTAGTTTTAGTTAATAATGATAAAACAATCGTTTGTACTTTTATTTCGTTTTATTACTAAGGTTTTAGACTTCAATAGATTCATCCGTTACCAATATTAAATATACTGTTATTCTGGAGAATTAAAGTTTGAAAAAAAGTAATTTACATTTGTTCTATTGGTTTATATTTATTTTATTCTCTGCATCTATCTTAAATGGATATTCAACTTCTGAGTATTTCCCAACAAGAAGTGAAGTATCTCCTAAGTTTTGGCTTGATGCAAATTATTATAGAGGATCACAGGGTTATACACAACTTGAGATCTACTATTCCATTCCATCCGATGAACTAACTTTTGCAAACACATCTGATAATTATATAGCTTCTATCTCAATCTCCTTATTGGTAACTAATTCCGACGATGAAGTTGTTCTAAATAATTCTAAGAATAAAAAATTACGAGTTAATTCAGTTGAGGAATCAAAAGATGATAAGAATGGAATAATTGATCAGATGGTTATTGATCTTCTTCCTGGAATTTATAATTTGGAGATGAAAGTAACTGATGATAATTCAAATTCGGAAAGCAAGATATCAGGCTTATTGAAAGTACCTGCCTTTAATAACTCTTTAGATATAAGCACGATTCAATTTGCATCATTTATTTCTTCTGATAAAAGTAATAAATCTTTCATTAAAGGAAATAAAACTGTTATTCCAAATCCATCAAGGAAATATGCCTATACAACATCATTACTTTATATTTACTACGAGATCTACAACCTGGTAATTTCAAATGCTAATAATAAATCTACTTTTAACTCTAGCTTTTTAATTACAAATCAGTTTGGTGACTCACTTTTATATTCACCAACACAAACGATTGCCTTTTCAGGAACATCATGCATTCAGTCAAAAACTCTAGATGTTAGAGATTTGGAGCCTGGGAATTATTGGATATCTGTTTCTGTGACCGATGTTACAACAGGAAAATCTGTTATAGAAAAAAATAAATTTACTATTCACAATCCTTTAACAGACGAAGAACCTCTTCCCATGTCAGAGGAAGATATTCAAAAATATAGAGATCAAATCAAGTATTTTGCTTCTAGGAATGAATTGGAATTGTACGATAGACTGAATAATAACGGGAAAAGAAATTTTTTAGTCAATTTCTGGCATTCAAGAGACCCTTATCCGGAAACACCGGAGAATGAGTTTATGCAGGACTGTTTTACAAGAATCAATTATTCCAACAAAAATTTCAAGAATGGACTAAATAGTGATATGGGGCGAGTATTTATTATTTATGGACAACCTGACGAGATTGAGAATAGACCGATGAATATGGATTTAAAACCTTACATTATCTGGGACTATTTTTCAACTGGAACTGGGAAACAACGTTTTGTATTTGTCGATAAAAATGGAAATCACATTTATACATTAGTCCACTCCACAGTAGAAACAGAAATACATAATCCTAATTGGATGGAAGAAGAGATTCAGCGCTAATATTTACTTATAGGGATAACAGGTAACAAATAATAAATTAACTAATTTCATTACCTAATTTGCTGCGAAGGAGGCTGCAAGAAACACAAACAAATTCATATGTCTTATTCATATTAGACATTATTTAATTAATTAAATATGGAGGCAACAATGATATTTTTTACGAATAGGCCTTTTAAGAAACTCCTCCTATTCCTTATGGTGACATTTCTTGTAGCCATCCCTATCAGCTTAATGGCTGGTACTACAGGGAAAATATCTGGTAAAATTATTGATGCTAATACCGGCGATCCACTAGTGGGTGTGAACATCCTGATTTTAGACACTCAATTGGGGGCTGCAACAGATCAAGATGGATTCTTTTATATATTGAAT
>JAADIB010000099.1 GCA_013151565.1 Chlorobiota bacterium | reverse complement strand
ATTTCGGAAACATTTACGGCAAACAAACAAGCTGGGATATTATTATTCTTTCGATACTCGGCAGCACAGTTATTGCAATATTGTTGCTTGCATTCACTTGGAAGATAAAACCGAAAGCTTGATGTTCTGTATATACTTGTTAGAATGGAATATAGCAATAAATTTCGCATATTTAATGTCTTGATACATGATTTGCTATCCGCATCTCAATAGATTAATTTTTTCTTGACTTTTATCTTAATTCGTCTTAATTTAGTAACGTTACCAAAAAGATAATTATATAACAATATAACACATTAAAAAACAATATGTTATAGAGTGAAAACGTTTTCATAAATTAACGATCTAATCACTTAAATTATTAATATGGGTAAAAATCACTGGCGGTTTTACGTGGTGTAGCAAAAAAAGCCGGTGTTTCTATTGCAACTGTTTTAAGGCTTAACAATGGACATCAGACAGTATTGATGACAATAAAAAGTTGTGAGTATTAAGAACTTGAGTTATCATCTTAACAAGTTTGCCAGCAATAAAGATCACAAATTGATGAAATATGAATTAATAAAAAAAGTGTGATTGTTATTTTAAAATACTTGACAAAGATATATTAATGTTTTACATTTGGATGTACCATCTATATATAAAACACTATCACTATGAGTATTAATAAAGATATGGATAAAACTGTCAAAAAAAATTCAGAATATCATGTGCCTAACCTTGAAAGAGCGCTAACAATTCTTGAACTTCTTTCTTTTCATTCTGAAGGTCTTACAATAAGTGAAATTTCAACTAAGTTGAATTTTCCTCGCAATAGTGTTTTTCGGATTGTTTCTACACTTCATAACCATGACTTTCTAAAAAAAGATGATGATTTTAAAACCTTTACTCTATCACTAAAGTTACTTACTGTCGGTATTAAAGCTTTAAGTGAACCTACATTAGTTGAAAAGTCACTTAAAGTAATGCGTAGCTTAAGAGATAAGTATAAAGAAACTGTTCCTCTCGGTATCTTGAAAGGTGAAATGGGAATGGTCATCGAGGAAGTCCAAGGTTTACACCCATTTAGATTTGTATTAGAGCCAGGCAGGAAATTCAATCTACATACTTCTGCACCGGGGAAAGCTATATTAGCATTTCTTGATCAAAATGAACGAGATAAAATAATAGATAAAATTGAATTTGAGGTTTTTAATAAGAGAACTATTAATAATAAGGATAAATATTTAAAGGCGCTTAAAGAGGTTCGTAAGAATGGATATTCTGTTGATAAAGCAGAGGAGATAGAAGGTATGCACTGTATCGGCGCACCAATATTTAATAGACAAGGTACTGCTTTTGCTTCAATTTGGATATCTGGACCGTCACTTCGGATTCGTGAAAAAGATTTTCATAAAATCGGTCTCGATATTAAAAAACATGCTGACAGTATTTCATTGAGTCTAGGTTACTATCCATAATATATGGTTTGAATAATCATGAAATAATTAATGGTTAGCAAATGAATTTTATATCATAATAAATAGAGGATCATTTTGAAATTCAAGAATTATTTTTTTGTTTTGATCTTTTTTGTTTTTACATCTTTTTTATTTTATAACAGCACCTATTCTCAAACTATGTTGGTTTCTCCCGATTCATTGTATATGGGACAAATACCTGTTAGTAGTAAAAATGTTCGACAGTTCAAGGTATTTAACTTATCAACTTCAACACTTCAAGTAAGTAGTTTCTCAATCGACAATAATTCTGATAATAGTTATAAAATATTAAACAACCCAGGTTCTGTATCGCTTGGTCAACTCCAATCAATAATTCTTCAGATCGAATTTTCTCCTAGCAGTAATGATTTGAAACAAGCTAAACTGGTTATACAAAGTAATGCAAGTTCGAGTCCGGATAGAATGTCGATATATGGAAGAGGGTTAACAAATTCGCCACCAACATTTGAGCGTGTCTTTGGTGATGAAGAAGATAATGTAATGAACTCTGTTAAGCAGACATCGGATGGTGGTTATATACTCGGTGGTTCGACAATCATATCCGGAGAAGATTTCACTGATTTATATCTAATAAAGACAAATGACCTAGGAGAGATTCAGTGGGAAACAGTTTATGGTGGTGATGAAACTGAGACAATAACTTCAGTATTACAAACCGTTGATGGAAGTTATGTGGTTTTTGGACAGACTGATAGTAAAGGTGCAGGAAATTTTGATTTTTATTTAGTAAAGTTTAGCTCAACTGGTGATGTAATTTGGGAAAAAACATATGGCGGAAATAGGGATGAAAAGTCAGCTAATATGATAGAAACTTCTGATGGCGGTTATCTACTTCTAGGAACCACGTTAAGCTTTGGAGATGGTCTTAATGCTGATGTTTATCTGATAAAAGTAAGCAGCGATGGAAGTGAATTATGGAATAAAAGATACGGTGGTTCAAGTGGAGATTCTGGAGATAAGATAGTATTGACTCAAGATGATAACTATGCTATTCTTGCTTCCACTGCCAGTTTTGGCGCTGGGGGATTCGATCTCTGGTTAATAAAAATTAATAATAATGGTGATGAATTATGGAATAAAACTTTCGGTGGTAGTGAAGATGAAGAGGGTAATGGTATTACTGAACTTCAAGATGGAAGTTTAGTGATGGTCGGTTATACTATAAGTTTTGGAGCCGGAGCTAAAGATGTTTACTTGGTCAAAACAAATTCTTCTGGTGTTGAGATATGGAGTAAAGTTAATGGTGGTTTATATCAGGACTATGCATCCAATGTTATTTCCGAGGACGATGGTATTATATATACTACAGAACAACAGCCTGAGCTTGATTCTTCAAGTGCATTTATAAACAAAATTGGTTTTGATGGTAATGAGATTTGGCAATCAAGATATTATGGAAGTGCTAATGACTTAGTTCTTAACGCCGATAGTCATATTATCATTGCTGGATTGACAAGTAAGTATGGAAATAATTCCGAAGTATATTTCTTAAACGTTAATGAAAATGGAGATATTACAGCTGTTCGGAATATTGAAAAGCAGAACCCTACTTCTTTCCAATTATTTAATAACTATCCAAATCCGTTTAATCCATCAACTGTTATTTCTTATCAAATTCCGGAAGATGGTTTTGTAAGTTTGGTTATTTATGATGCTATTGGGCAGAAGGTGACAACTTTAGTAAACCACTACCAAACTGTAGGCAGTTATAATGTAAGTTTTAATGCCGGTGATTTATCAACTGGCGTTTATATATATAGATTGAAAACCAGGAATTTTGTTTCGACCAAAAAAATGATATTACTTAAATAAGTGTAATTAAAATAGTTCATCAACTAATTTAATGAGTATCTAATTAATAATAATTTCTATTCACAATCATAAGAGGTATTATGAAACAAAAAAAGACATTTTTTTTCGCAAGCGTAATATTGACTTTATTATGCTTATCAACTCTCACATTTGCTCAAGGTACGGGTATAATTTCCGGCCGAGTAACTGATGCACAAACCGGTGACTACCTTCCGGGAGCTAATGTAATATTGGAAGGTACTACCATTGGAGCAGCATCAGATCGTGAAGGAAAGTATCGTATTGTAAATATTCCCGCGGGTACTTATACACTAATGATAAAATACATGGGTTATCAAGATTATTCTGAAAAAATAACCGTAACTGCAGGGAAAAATACACTTATCGATATAGCACTGAAAGTCAGTTATGTAAAAATAGAAGACGTTGTTGTTAGTGGGCTTAGGCAGGGACAGGTTAAAGCTCTCGAAATGCAGAAAGAAGCTCCTAACATTTTAAATGTTGTTTCCAAAGAACAAATGGAAAATTTTCCGGATGTAAATGCTGCTGAAGTATTACAACGATTGCCTGGTGTTACTGTCGACCGTTCGCAAGGTGATGGTAGATACGTATTGATTCGTGGTACAAGTCCACGTTTAAGTACAGTTACTGTTAACGGGGACGCTCTTGCTTCAACAAGAAATGAAGAGAGGTATTCCCAACTTGATATTGTTGGTACAAATCAGATGAGTTACATTGAAGTAGCTAAAACTCTTACTCCAGATATGGATGCAAATTTCATAGGTGGAAGGGTAAATATTTTAACCAGAAGTGCTTTTGACTTTCCCTCAAGACACCTTGATCTTAGCGTAGGTTCGGGTTATGCCGAACTAGATAAGAAAGCTAATTGGCAAGGGAAATTGAATTATAGTGATCAGTTTGGAGCAAACAAAAATTTTGGATTCTCGGTTACAGCTAATTATGACCGTAAGAACCGGGGAGCTGATAATATTGAATATGAATGGGATAGTGAGAAAGATGTTAATGACAATGAAATCCCTTATGCATTAACCGATTTTACCTTATTTGATTATCAATTAATCAAAGAGAGATATGGAATCGGTGCTGGTTTAGAATACCGTTTCAACGACAATAACAGATTATATGTAAATGGAATGATGAATAAATTCAAAGATGTTTCCCAGAATGGACGAATGCGTTTTCGTGTAAGTAAAGGTGATTACCTAAATTCAGATGGTACATTAATTGAAGATGCGCGTATAGTTCGTTTAACAAAAGGTAGAACCGAAAACCTTACGCAAAATCAACTTACATTTGGTGGCAAACATCTTCTAGGTAATAATAAATTGGATTATCTGTTATCATACAGTTTTGGAGAGGAAACCCATCCAAACCAAACTGATTCAGAATTTGATTTAGATAAGAAAGTTAATTTGAGCTTAGACCTATCAGATCCAGTAACTCCAAAATGGAAGATTCTTAATCAGGACGCTGGATATGAAAATATAGCAAGCCATTATGAATTTGCAAGTACTGATTACCGTGAAACTTATTCCTCTACTATAAATAGGGCAGCTAGTATTAACTTCAATATGCCCTATCGTTTGTGGCAAAATGCATCTAACTTTAAAATTGGTGGTAAGTATACTTCTTTGTCTAAAGATCGTAATGATAACAGATCGAAGTACAAATGGAAAGGAGATAATAATTTGTTTATGTCTCAATGGTTATCAGATCGCCAAAGGAATGATTTTTTTAATGATAATTATACATTTGGAGAGCAAGCCAATTGGGATGACTACAAAGTATTCTTCGATGCTAATCGTGATAAAGATGGTAAATTAATAGGTAACCCTGATATTGAAGATTCAAAAGGAGCCAGCTATAGAGTTAATGAAAGCGTAACAGCATTTTATGCAATGACAGATGTAAATTTTGGTAAACTCTTTCTGTTGCTAGGTCTAAGAGATGAATATACCAGTAATGAACTGATAGGAAATAAATTAATTTTTGATGCCGACGGTGATTTTTCATCTTTAGAAGAAGTTGACCAAACTAAGAATTATAATAAGTTATTTCCAATGTTTCACCTAAAATACAGTTTGGCTCAATCAACTAAACTTAGGTTTGCTGCAACACAATCTATGTCCAGACCTAATTATTGGGATATGGCACCTCATCTATATGTAAATAATAGAAAAGAAAGAATCAAAAGTGGTAATCCGGATTTGGTACCTACAACTTCTACCAATATTGATTTAATGTTTGATCATTATTTCCATGGTATTGGTATTTTTTCAGCAGGTCTTTTCTACAAAGATCTTAAAGATATCATTTTTGAAACTAGAACAAAAGTTCAAAGTGGTCAATATATTGGATACGACCTTAGGACAACTATTAATGGCGGAAATGCCAGTTTATATGGTCTAGAATTAAATTGGCAGCAAGAATTAACTTTTCTTCCAGGATTTTTGTCTGGTTTCGGTATTTATATAAACTACTCTCATACATGGTCAAATGCTGATCTTCTTGGACGTGAAGGAGTTATCCCGGGACAATCCGGTGATGTTGGAAACATCTCACTTGCTTATGAAATAAGTCGTTTCACGGCAAGGATAAGTTTTAATTACCAAGGTCGATTTATTAAAGAAGTTGGTGGATCAGAAGATGGAGATTTTTGGATAAAAGATCATAAACAATTGGATTTAAGCGCATCTTATGAATTTATCGATAATCTGAAGTTATTTTTAGAATTTGTTAATTTAACAAATGAACCAAAATATGAATATATGGGTGTTGAATCTCGCCCTACTCAAGTTGAGTATTATTCATGGTGGTCACGAATAGGTCTAAAATACACATTATAGAAATGTCCTTTAATAGGGCAGTGCAATTTGCACTGCCTTTGTATAATTGAAGAAAATATCCAGGATAACTAACTTTAAGTCAATTTATTTTTGTTAGTTATCTTTATCGACCTGATTATTAATGATTCGATTTAAAAGTTAAATTGTAATGCAAGTTCAAGAAAAAAGATTTGTATATTAAATTGAAGTATTAAATAATGGAGTCTATATTTGAACTACATAGCTATATATCAAACACATTAGGTGAGGCTGAATTTGAAAAAATTAAAAAAGTATCATGGTGTAATTATTCCGATGTTAACGCCTATTTTAAGTTCGGGTAAAATAGACGAAGAATCTGTAAAAAAGATGTTGGATTATTTTTTACAAAACGACACATTCCCGTTTGTCTTGGGTACAACAGGTGAAATCGCATCAAACTCATATGCCAATCGCGAGCGATATGTAAAAATTGCAGCAGATCATCTTGATGGAAAGTCAATTTTATATGCCGGTATTTCTGACAATTGTATAGATCATTCAATTGAGTTATCTAAAAAGTATTCTTCTTTAGGAGTAAATGTTTGTGTTGCACACTTGCCGAATTTTTTCCCTTTAACACCTGATTTGATGCTTAAACATTTTGAAACTCTTGCGGATAATTCTCCAGTACCTATTATCATATACAATATTCAATCGATTACTCATATGACAATTCCAATCGAGATTATTGAAAAACTCAGTTATCATGAAAATATTGTCGGATTAAAAGACTCAAATCGAGGTTGGGAGCGGGTCGAAGAATTAATTGCTAAATTTAAAGAAAGAGATGATTTTTCGTTGTTCATCGGTTGGACTGCTAAATCTGCCGATGCGCTCTTGAGTGGCTTTGATGGAATAGTTCCAAATCCCGGTAATGTAACGCCTGCACTTTTCCAAGCTTTGTACAAAGCTGCTATTTCTGGTGAAAAGGAAAAAGCCTTAAAACTTCAAGAAGAAGTGGATAAATTAATAGAATTAGTTCAGAAAGATAAAACTATGACAAGAACGATTCCGGAACTTAAAGTTCTTATGAATCACTTGAATATTTGCAAACCGTTTGTATTACCTCCGCTCAAAGCACTCGAAGATGGGGAAGCTGAATTACTGGTACAAGAATTCAAACGATTAAAAATTTAATGGGGGAGTATATGTTTGGAAAAATTGGATTTGTTATACTGTTCTTAAGTTTAATACTTTTTCTAACAAATTGTGAAAAACATGTGGTAAAATCGATTAAATTATCTAAAGGACCGCATTTATTTATCGATGATTATTTGATTGCAGAAAATTCATTCCTAAACAGAACGGTTAATAATCCTAAAAAATTATCTGAACCGATTTTAAGAGGAGGTAAAAAGTATGATGATATTTGGCAGCCTTATGTATCGGTTCTAAAAGACCCGAAAACCGGGATCTTTCGGATGTGGTACAATGTGCCGGTTAATGAAAATGAAATGTCCCGTTGTCGTATTGGATATATTGAATCGTATGACGGGATTCATTGGATTAGACCTCATAAGGTTTTGGATTTTCCCAGTGAAATACAATTTGGTGTAACTGTTCTTGATAGGGGAATTGATTTCGAAGATCCGTCAGAACGCTTTGTACTTGCAACATATTTAAAACCCGGTTTAAGAATAGCAACTTCACCGGACGGATTCAAGTGGACATTAATTTCTGATAAACCTGTTCTGCTACATAATCACGATATTACCAGTGTCTTTTGGGATACTATTCGAAAACAATATTTTGCAATAGTTTCTCATCGGTTAAGCGGCTTCGGTGATCCATCGAATCCGAGTATTGACGACAGACGCCGCATTCCTCATGAAAGTATAAGTAAAGACCTAAAGCACTGGAAAAAAATCTGGCCTATAATTGAACCGAAAATTAGTGCGCCGATTGAAGAAGGTGAAACACAGTTTTATGCAATGTCAGGTGTTTTAACAAGAGGTGATATTTTAATCGGATTAGTAAAAGTATTAAGAGACGATTTGAATGCTACTTACGGAAAAACTGGAAAAGAAATGGGCGATATGAAAAGAAAAGCTGCAGGAATTGGTTACACCGTTTTAGCCTGGAGCCGTGACGGCATAACATGGCAAAGAGACCACGAACCTTTTATTCCAAGAAATCCTGTGCCGGGAACTTTCGATCATGCAATGGCTTGGGGAGATGAGCAGATAATTGTAGGCGACGAAACCTATATATATTATGCCGGCTACGAACGAGGACATAAAATTAATCGATTTAATGAACGACATCTTGGCTTTGCCAGAATGCCAAGAGATAGGTATGTAAGCATGGAAGCTGATTTCAATGGCGGTACGCTAATAACCAAACCGCTCATATTGAATGGAAAAAAAATCACTATTAATGCAAATGTTGTGGGTGAATGCAAAGTTCGGCTGCTTGACAATAATTATGAACCAATTTCAGGTTTCGGTTGGATAAACTTAATAGGTGATTCAGTTTCGCATAAGGTTAACTGGCAGGAAGATTTATATTCATTGTCTGATAAAAGTGTACGCTTGGAATTTAAGTTAAAAAATGCGCAATTATTTGGATTCGACTTATATTAATACTTAACATAATGAGGTTTGTTTTGAAAGTAAAATATGTTTTTGTAAATATAATTACATTGATACTTTTTCTACCCGTATTCTTAGTGGGACAAGAAGTTAACCAGATTTTTACAATCACTGAAAATTTTGACAAAGATCCTGGATGGGAAAATTATAATAACAGGGTTGTATGTAGTGACTGTCCAGAAATTACACAGAACTTTGGGTGGTCAGAAACTAATCACAACGGAGATGGAGTAGGTGAATTAAGTGGTGTAATTTGGAGATCAACTACACCGTCATCTTATGCAATGCCTTTTGGAAAACCTCTGAATTTCAAGATTCCTTTTTCTGCTTCCGGTAAAATCTCGGTTATTGCACCACCGGATGAAGGATTTGGATTTTATTTCGGTTTTTTCAATGCTGAGAGACAAGGTTGGCGGGTTTGGTCTTCCTGCGGCGTTCGTATTGGGAAAATGCATTACAACCTTAAAGATTTTCCTAAAGGTGTTGCTCCCCTTCATCTTGATTATAAAACAGGTGCGGCGAACGGTGCGATTTTAAATCCGGATTTGTACATTCCGGGTGATGGTTCTGTTCATACATGGGAATTAAAATATGAACCAGATGTAACCGTAGCTGATATGAAATGGGAGGATCCTCGTGTTCAAAAGTATCTTCCTCCAAATGGAAGGAATATTCACACTGACTCAATACTAGTTGCTTTTAAAAAAGAAGAACCATCTATCACAAAAGAAAAATTACTAGAAATACTTTTCGATGCCCGTGATAAAGGACTCATAGACGACTGGTACCGCAAGGGAAAATATCATCTCTGGAGTCTCGAAAGAGAACCGGAAAAAATAAAGGGGCGTATTACCTTTACATTCGATGGTAAATCTGTTAGTTATTTTTTACTGCCAGGGCATCAAGATTTACCAACAACAATTAATCGATTTGGTATTTGGAATATGCAAATCTATACCGGTAGTATGAAATTTTACATGTCGGATTTAGTTGTGAATAATAAAAAAATTGATCTGTCAGAAGATCCGCATTGGCAAGGAGTAAATAACCACGTAACATTTGTGGAGAAAGATTTTCATTCAGCTCAAAATTTTGGTTATTCCCAAACGAACTGGGCAGGAAAACAGCCTGGGGAAATAGGCGGAAGATTTTGGGGAACAGAAGTCCTAGACCCGTTGCACGGTTATTATGCTGCGGATATTGGTAAGATGACACTAAATGATCCGATTAAATTTTCAGGAAAAATCAACTTTGTTGAAGGCGCAGTCGATGGACGTATGTTGATTGGGTATTTCAATAAAAAAGAAAAGATATCTAATATCAAAGGTGAGTACAAAGGGAATCCACCCAATCAATATTTAGGTTTGGAAATAATGGATCAGACTAGTTTAGGTTATTCATTTACTGCCGTATGCTCGCCGAAGCAGAATATATCTTTTGAAAAACGCGGTCCCACATTTATTCCCGATCGAATTCCGCGAACTTTTTC
>JAADIB010000379.1 GCA_013151565.1 Chlorobiota bacterium | reverse complement strand
ACAAAAGACAAATAATTACCAAGTTTCAAATTCCAATTTTAAGATATTTGTTTTTTTATTTCATAATTGTTTCAGTATAACTCTTTGTATTTTGATAAATTGAGTTTTGGTATTTATTTGTTATTTCAATTTTGATGTTTGTCTTTTTATTCTAAATTTTTAGAAGCTAAAGCAAGATGCATAGTTTTAATTCCGAACTGTCACCAATAAACTGAATAGTTACATGTTTGATGTAGCCGCAGACCTGCCTGCCGGTAGGCAAGCTTTATGCCTGCGTTAAAAATTTTACTGAACCGTATATTTCGCGTAGCAATAAATGAACTAATTCTTTTAGACTTGTTCACTCAAACTCACATCAGCATGAAGTTGGCGGCTACAGCAAAATGAGATTGCAAATTGCGTAAGGTGAATTACTAAAATAATCGAAAAACATTTCCTTTTTCCGAAAAGCAAATCAAATTGTTATATTTGCAATTCAATTTTTACGAATAATTAACTAGTAGAGGTTTGTCATCGCACGTAATAATCAAACATTGATCGAGAAAGTTGTATCACTGTCAAAGAGAAGAGGATTTGTATTTCAATCAAGTGAAATTTACGGCGGCTTGAACGGCTGCTGGGATTACGGTCCATTAGGCGTTGAACTGTTGAAGAACATAAAAGAGGAATGGTGGAAATCGATGACCTACCGTGAGGATATTGAAGGATTGGACGCTTCAATACTGATGCATCCAAAGGTTTGGGAAGCTTCCGGACATGTGGCTAACTTCACCGATCCGATGATAGACTGTAAACAATGTAAAGCCCGCTTCCGCGTTGATACGCTTGGCGATGCAATTTCAGAAAAGAAAAAGAAAAAGATCATCCGTGCGTTTGAAGAAAATCTATCCGATGAGAACAAAGAAAAGTTAAACGATATTTATAACATCCACGAAGAACTGGATGAAAGGTTTGAAGCAATATTGGAAAGTAAGGACCTCTCGTTTGAATTGTTGAGTGAAGTTAACTGTCCGAACTGCGGAAACAAGGGACAATTTACCGAACCGAGAAATTTTAATCTTATGTTCAAAACATTTGTCGGGCCTGTTGAAAGTGAAGATAATGTTGTGTTCTTACGTCCCGAAACTGCGCAGGGAATTTTTGTTAATTTTGTGAATGTGCTGAATTCATCGAGACAAAAATTACCTTTCGGCATTGCACAGATCGGTAAAGCATTCAGGAACGAGATCAACACTAAAAATTTCTTGTTCCGTACTCGTGAATTTGAACAGATGGAAATGCAGTATTTTGTTAAACCGAGTGACGACAAAAAGCATTACGACGAATGGAAAGAGAGCAGAATTGCATGGTATAAAAATCTTGGCATTAGCGAGGATAAGTTGCGATTTCATGATCATCCGGCTGATAAACTTGCTCACTATGCAAAAGAAGCAACCGATGTGGAATACGAATTCCCGTTCGGCTGGGGAGAAATTGAAGGTATCCATAACAGAACAGATTTCGACTTGAGCAAACATCAAGAATTTTCCGGAAAATCTCAGCAGTATTTTGACGACGAAACAAAAGAAAGATTCATCCCGTATATAATCGAAACTTCTGCCGGTGCAAGCCGTTCGTTCATGGCATTTTTGGTTGACGCTTATCACGAAGAAGAAGTAAACGGTGAACAGCGTGTGGTGATGAGTTTCCATCCTAAATTAGCTCCGATAAAAGTTGCTATTTTCCCTCTTGTTAATAAGGATAGGATGCCTGAAGTAGCTCGAGAAATTGAAGCGGATCTGCGCCCATTTATGAAAGTATTCTACGATTCCAAAGGAGCAGTAGGAAGACGGTACCGCAGACAAGATGAAGCCGGAACTCCGTATTGTATTACTGTGGATAACCAAACCTTGGATGATAGAACTGTTACTGTTCGTGAAAGAGATTCGATGGAGCAGGAAAGGGTTTCGATTGATGAATTGTTGCCTGTCTTACTTAATAAACTTAAGTGATCGGGGATTACTGTTATTAAATACTATATCGGTCGGTGATCTTTTTAGAAATTCGCGTGGGTCTTCCGTTATCGATATTTATCAATGTGAATATACCGTTTCCTTCGGCAGCTAGTTTGTTCGTCTTTTTATTGTAAATCCAAAAATTCACATTAACCTGAGCTCCTTGGAACGATTCCATTTGGGTCTTTACTACTGCTGTATCACCTAATTTTAACGGACGTTTGTAATTTATATTCATGCTCGAAGCCACCCAGTTAAGACGCATTTCAATGAACTCTTCCATCGAGATTTTATAATCCCGTTCCATTTGCTCATATCTGGCTGCGAGGAAATAATCGAGGTATTTTGAAAAATGGACATGATTGTTCATATCGATATCATCCGGACGAACAATAATTTCGGAAGTGAACGCACTGTATATATTAATACTCATATAAACCTTTTTATAAAACGGATTGTATTTTTGACATGAAAGGTTTTTACAATCCGTTTCAAATTTGAAAACTATCGTAAAATATAATTCTATTAATTGCTATAAGAATTATACATTGAGATTCCAAAGATAAGTATTCCGATAAAATAAAGCGCTATCAATATAAGACCAACGATAATGATAATTTTCTGGATGTTGAAATATTTGCCTTGAAGTTCAAATCCTCTTCTCAGTGCGTTGCTGTCATTAGTTAACCTGAAAGTATTGAACTCATCGGATGCTTCACGGATTCGCAGTCCTGCAAAAATAAGTGGAACTCCAATAATGGCACCAATAATTGATAAGCTTGTTAGTACTCCATAAACGATTGTGAACATACCAACAAATTTCATGTCGGAAGTCATTTTTGTAAATAACACCCCAAAAAGACCAAGAGGTTTAGACTGAGGTATTGATTCTTCCTCAATATGTAATTCATTGAAATCTTCCATTAGATGCTCCTTGAATTAGTTAGATAAAAAAGATTTTTACTTTTTAAACTAAAATTTGCTTTCAAATGAACCTTTCATGATCGATAACAAATCCATCATTTATCCCGACCTTTTGGGAAGAGAATTATCATATTAGAAAAGGAAGTTCCGCCTGGTCAAAAAAAAACATTTTATAGCTAAATGAAAATTTAACTCTCAACACTTCTCTTTAACCATTGATCTATGGTCATTTTCATAAAATTTATATTTATCGGCTTTGCAATGTAATCATTCATACCGGAAGCCAAACACTTTTCTCTATCCTTCATACTTGAGTGAGCAGTAACCGCAATAATTGGTATTTGATTAACATGTGAACCAAGCTTCCTGATAATCTTGGTTGCTTTAATTCCGTCCATGTCCGGCATTTCAATATCCATAAGAACAAGACTATATTCATTCGTCTTAACAGACTCAATAGCATCCTTCCCATTATTTACTGCTACAACATTATATCCGCTATCTTTTAATAATCTCACCTCAACATTTTGACTAATAGGATTATCTTCAACCAAGAGAATCTTTTGTCCATTATTTGAATAATGTTTTCCAATATCTTTATTTAAATTTTTAATAACAGTATCGGCTGCCTTTTTAGCATGTTTGGGTTTTACAACTTCTTTTTTTACTTCTTCTTTATGCATAGGTTCAGCAGTTTCTTTTTTTTTGATCTGCGGGGCTGTTTTCGTTTCAATTTTCTTTTCCGACTTTTTCTCTTCGCTTCTATTTAACTTTTGGTTAATTCCATCAATTATCTTAATCAGTGAGTTTGCCGAAGCACGAGCTTTATGCGAGAAGTCCTGAAGTTCATCTTCAGAATTAAACATCCCTTGTTCAATCAGCGTTAAAAATCCAACTATGGAGTTTATCGGCGTTTTAAGCTTATGTATAGTTTCTGATATATATTTATTACTGATAGCTGTCGGAACAATCATTTGAGAGCCGCTGCTCTTTTCTTCCTTAACAGTCTGAAGTTCCTTCTTAATACGATTAACACTTTTTACAAATTCGGATACGTCAGTAACACTACCTTCAAAATGTGATAGTTTTCCAGTTGGGTTGGAAGCAGCTCGAATATCCACCCGAACAAAAATGGACGCTCCGCTGTTTTGTTTTAAAGGAATGATAAAGTTTTTAACGGCTCTATGTTTGAAGAGCTTTGCTCTAATTTTTTCCCAGTCTGCGGAATCGGAAATCAATTCATCTTTAAAGTTAATGCCAATTAAATTTGACCTGCTTTTATAATCTAAGATTTGAGCAAGAGACTGGTTTGCATATTCAATAACCGCATCGAGGTTCATTTTAAATATACCGACGGCAGCATAATCGACAAAATCTTGAAAAACAAATTCTTCTTTAATATCTAAATTCTTAGTATCACCATTATTTCGATTTGAGAAATTATTTTTAATAAATTTTTTCATACTATTACGAGCAATAAGATTTTACAGTTAACAATAATTATATTTTTATTATATTTAGTTTTGTATGTTCAAAACTAAATAAAACTAAAGTTTTAATTTTTCGAACAAAAATTTAATCAAAAATATTTTAAAAAATGGTTGATTTTTTATACAACATTGACGTCAGTATTTTTTACTTCTTAAATCACACAATTTCCAATCCTTTGTTCAATAAATTTTTCCCATTTATCACCGATCCAAAAAATTGGTATTTAGTATATATTATTTTCTGGCTAATTTTAATCTTTAAAGGAGGAAGATTAGGCAGAATATCAGCTGTTTTGATAATTTTTGTCCTTGCCTTATCTGACCAGATCAGCAGCCATCTATTAAAAAATTTATTTGAGCGAGTAAGACCATGTAATGCATTACCCGACGTTCATCTACTTGTCGGTTGTACTAAGTCATATTCTATGCCATCATCTCACGCAGTAAACAATTTTGCTGCTGCCATATTTTTTAGTAAATTATTACCAAAATATAAGCTGCCATTAATAACAATAGCGGTTCTGGTGGCTTTATCCCGTCCTATCGTCGGAGTGCATTATTTTTCTGATATTGTTGTAGGTGCACTGATTGGTACAATTATTGGGTATTTAATGGCATTACTTGCATTAAAAGTTGACGAATGGATTAAATTACGATCAAACTATAAAAAAGAATAGAATTTATGAACTCAAAACTAGACATAGCAAGGAACTGGTTACCAAGATATACAGGAACGCAGATTGATGATTTTGGCGATTATATGCTTATAACCAACTTTAAGAACTATGTAACTAATTTTGCCGAAAAATTTAACTGTGATATAAAAGGCTTAGATAGACCAATGCAGACGGCAACGAATAATAACGGTCTGTCGATAATTAATTTCGGCATCGGTTCGGCAAATGCAGCTACAATTATGGACCTTCTCATTGCCCGCCAACCAAAAGGTGTACTTTTCTTAGGTAAATGTGGCGGATTGAAGGAATCTACTGAATTAGGACATTTCATTCTGCCCACTGCGGCAATAAGAGGCGAAGGAACAAGTAAAGATTATATGCCCTTTGAAGTGCCTGCTCTTCCGTCATTTAAATTGCACAAATTTGTTTCTGGTAAGATCCTTGATCGTGGTTTTGAATATAGAACGGGTGTAATTTATACAACTAATAGAAGACTATGGGAATGGGATATTGAATTTAAAGACTATTTGAGGAAGCTGGGCGCTATCGGAATTGATATGGAGACTGCAACTATATTTATTGTAGGATATGCTAACCAGATAGCTCGTGGAGCTTTATTATTGGTCTCCGATCTGCCTATGGTTCCGGATGGAGTAAAAACAGAAGAATCGGATAAAATGATAACAAATAAATTTGTTGATGTGCATTTAGCAATTGGAATTGAAGCCATGACAGATATCGACACTAAAGGGGAACAAATTAAGCACTTTAGGTATTAAACGATAACAATAACAAATATTTGGTACAATGAAAAAGTATATAAGCATTTTTGTAATGGTTTCTGCATTTATCGGTTCAAATGCTATAAATGCACAGATTGACAAACAATCGGCTATCAATGTTGCCAATCAATTATTTAACGCGTGTAAGAATAACGATTACCGCTCCACTGCTGATATTCTTGCCTATCACGGCTCGGACGAAGCTAGATTGTATAAGGATACCTATAACTACACAAATTCCCAGGAAGCTGCAGAAGTTAAAAGATTCTGCAAAAGAATGAGAGCCATGGTCGAGATAAGTGATTCTTATGAATTTGGAAGTTTCAAGACAAGAAAAATGCACGGGCATGAAGTAAAAAGTCTTGACGTAATATTTAAAAGCGGCAACCAAAAGATAAAGAATAGATTGATCTTTATTGCCATAAATGGTAAGCCTGTTATTTATAGGTTGGATTAATATCTACTGAAAAGTAAAAAATTTTCAACGCTTAAGTTCTGTAAACCAGTAACTTTTTCCGGTAAGATTAATAAATTCTATGAATTTTCAAACAATTAAGAGTCCTAATCAGTTAGAATGCCGAGCCAAATAGTCTATTCCAGATTGTATGATTTCCCATTGATTTTCTTCTTTATCTTCTGAAATTAAGCCTTCAGAAATCATATTCTCCTTTTCGGAATTTACCATTTCAATCCAAAGTTTACCAAAACCGTTTGTGCCTTTTTCATTATCCGCAGGTTTGAATTTGCCTTTCATCTCTTTTTCAATAAAAGATGCAACTTCAGCTAATTTGGCACTTCCGCCTAAATAAATCAAAGCTTTCAAAATCGAAACTCTGTAAACACTACTTGGAGTGAATTCCATATCCGAGAGGTCAATCTGTTTTAATTCGGAATCATCTACAGGAGCAGTATCTTCCGCTGTTTTTTCAGCCTTTATCGACCCTTCTTCGTTCAAAGCTTTTAAGAATTCGGTATGGCAGCCGGTTAATTTCTTATAGGCTTCTTCAACAGGAAGAATTTTACCTAATAATTTCTGAGCTTCCGGAATTGAACCGTTCATTATCTGATCTGAACTGGTTTGTTTTAGTGAATAAAGATATTCATTAACTTTTGAACTGATTGAGTCTAATAATCCCTCTAATTCTTTTTTAGTAGCATTTAAATCAGCCATAATATTATCTTTCCTTTAATTTTCCATAAAACGCATTTTAATTATTATACTGCTTTTTGAAAGCACAAATATTTATCAAATCTCGTGCCTATTCAACAAATAGTGCTTTTTACTTTGTTTTGTTTCTATAAAAGATTTATTTTTTGAGTGTAGGAATGGTTAAATCTAAAAAAAGTGAATTAATTACACGAAAAGATATCAAGTGACAGTAAAAAACGATAATATCAAAAAAGATAAGCAATATTATAAGTTCTGCTTGTATGGATTTCTAAAAAACCTCCGTTTTTTTGATCCGTTTTTAATTCTCTTTTTCGTAAGTAAAGGATTATCCTTTTTTGAAATAGGTGTCCTATATGCCGTAAGAGAAATTTCTATTAATATCTTCGAAATTCCCTCCGGTGTATTTGCCGACGCACTTGGCAGACGTAAAACTTTAGCATTTTCATTTATTATTTATATAATTGCTTTTATTGTTTTCTATCTAGGCTATGATTTCTCTTTATTTGTTCTCGCAATGATGATGTATGCTTTAGGGGATGCAGCCAGATCGGGTGTGAACAAAGCAATGATAATTGAATACTTAAAAAGGACTGATCAGTTACAGTACAAAGTAACATATTATGGACATACCCGCTCATGGTCACAAATCGGAAGCGCAATATCAAGTCTTGTCGGTGGAGTTCTGGTCTTTTATCAGCAGAATCTTGATACCATTTTCCTCTTTTCAATAATTCCATACATATTGGACTTCTTCAATGTGCTCTCGTACCCGGCATATTTGGATGAAGGAATTAAAAGATCTCAATCATTTTACGCTAGAATAAAACTCACAACCTCAACTTTTTGGGAGGTGATAAAAAACGGCGAATTATTTAAAGCTCTTGTTAATGTTTCAATTTATTCTGGATATTACAAAAGTATAAAAGATTTTATTCAGCCGTTTCTGAAATCATTGTTAGTACAATTACCAATTTTACTCTTCTTAACAGAATATCAAAAGATGGGGTTGTTCCTTGGGCTGGTTTACTTTATAATTTTTCTGAATAATTCTATTGCGGCTAGAAAAGCTTCACAAATTGCCGGATATTTTTCAACTCTGGTTAAATTTCTTAATTACAGTCTTTTTATTGGAATCACTTTTGGCTTACTCAGCGGTTTGATGATGGAATATCTGCCAAGTGTTTGGGTAATACTCCTTTTTATAATTGTACTCTTTATAGAAAATGCCCGTAAACCCTCAGGCGTTGCTTTGATAACCGAAAAAAGCTACGAAAAAGTAAACGCAAGTGTTATCTCCGTATCATCACAATTGGCATCTATCTTCAGCGCATTGTTTGTTATGGTCATCGGTTATTTCGCAGATCTGCTTGGAGTCGGGATTTCTATAGCTGGAATGAGCTTTTTTATTCTTCTTCTCTTCCCCTTAATTAAATTGAAGAAATAATCTATAAATTATTATTTTAAGTCTTATTTTCAATTACATAAAATTAAAAGCATAATGATTATATGACCAGTATAAAACTGCACATAAAAGAGACTCTAAAACTTGCTTATCCGGTAATTATCGGTCAGCTCGGTCATATGATGCTCGGTGTTGTTGATAGTCTTATGGTCGGAAAATTAGGCGCTGTCCCTTTGGCGGCGGCATCTTTGGTCAATGGATTGATTCTGCTGGTAATAGTTTTAGGAATTGGAATGAGTGTTGCCCTTACTTCCCTGGTTGCAATTGCAAAAGGTTCTGAAGATCATGATCAATGCGGAATTATTTTACGACAAGGGTTACTTGTTAATTTGGTTTTTTCTGTTCTACTGGTTTTTATAGTTTATTTTTTCGCTGATATAATCTATTATCTCAATCAGCCTCACGAAGTCGCAGTTTATGCTGAATCATATTTGAAAATACTCAGCTTTTCCATTATCCCTTTTATGATGTTTCAGACTTACAAACAATTCATCGAAGGATTATCTTTCACAAAACCTGCAATGATAATTCTGATATTTGCCAATATTGTAAATGCATTCGGCAATTGGGTTTTGATATATGGAAATCTTGGGATGCCTAGATTAGAGTTAGATGGAGCAGGTTATTCAACTCTTCTGACCAGAATTTTTATTGTTATTGCAATTTTTATATACGTTACATCTTCTAAACAATTTAAGCAATACGATCCAACACTTAGATTTAGAAGTATCAACTGGAAAATAATTAAGAAGATTATAGACCTTGGTATTCCCGGCGGGTTTCAGATGTTCTTCGAGGTTGGCGGATTCGCTTTTGCTGCTGTAATGATTGGGTGGATTGGAGTGAATGAGCTGGCAGCACATCAAATTGCAATTAATTTAGCGTCAATAACTTTTATGGTCGGATTAGGAATATCAATTGCAGCAACCATCCGGGTAGGTAATTACCTTGGCAAAAAAGATCTGGCTGGAATAAAAGGCGCTGGTTACTCTGCTCTGTTTATCATTGCTGGTATTATGGGTTCGTTTGGAATAATGTTTATCATACTGAGAAACTTCCTTCCGACTTTATATATCGATGATCCGGAAGTTATTGAAATCGCGTCATCATTGATAATTATCGCAGCAATCTTTCAAGTTGTTGATGGACTTCAAGTAGTAGGCATAGGCATTTTGCGAGGATTAACAGATTTAAAGGCACCAATGATTATTGCATTTATTGCATATTGGCTGATCGGTCTTCCGGTTGCATATCTTTTAGGATTCACTTTTGGATATGGTGTTGAAGGAGTTTGGATCAGTTTTGTAGTTGGTCTTTCAATTGCAGCAGTATTTTTTATAAGAAGATTTCAAAGATTTTTAAAAGTAACAACGTTTGAAGAGGTGACATAATGAATAAAAATGTTTTTTCGAAATCAATTATTGCAATGATACATACAGAAGCGCTTCCCGGAACTCCGAAATACAAAGGAGATATGAAAAAGATAATCAGTACCGCAATTGAGGAAGCAGAAATTTATAAAGATTCTGGTGTTGATTCGATCATGATTGAGAACATGCACGACGTTCCTTATATGAATAATAATTCCGGACCGGAAATTACTTCTGCAATGGCAATAATAGCATACGAGGTAAAGGCAAAAACCGATTTACCCGTTGGGATACAAATACTTGCTGCAGCTAACAAAGAGGCTATTGCCGTTGCTCATTCTGCTGGACTCGATTTCATTCGAGCTGAGGGTTTTGTTTTTGCACACGTTGCCGATGAAGGGATAATTGAATCAAATGCTGGTGAACTGCTGCGCTATCGAAAGCAAATTGGAGCTGAAGATATTTTGGTTCTTACTGACATAAAGAAAAAGCATAGCTCTCATTCTATTACTTCTGATATCTCAATTGTAGAGACTGCAAAAGCTGCTGAGTTTTTCCTTAGTGATGGCTTGATCATAACTGGCAAAAGCACGGGAGCAGAAGCCGATATTGAGGAATTAACTCAAGTTAGAGAAAACACAAGTCTCCCAATCCTAATTGGTTCAGGCATTACTTACAAAAACATCAATAACTATTTCAATTTAGCTGATGCATTCATCATCGGTTCACACTTTAAGTTTGATGGCAACTGGATAAATAAAGTTGACAAAACAAGAGTGAAAAAGTTTATGAGTAAGATCAATGATTTGAGAAAATAGCTTTGCGTCTTGGCGACTTTGCGAGAGTATATTTTTCTAACTCAGATCTACTTTTTCAGCCGCTTTTCAACTGCTTTCACAATTGTGCTGTCTTGGAAATACTTGTAAATATTCTTACCGGGACAAACAGTCATCTTCGAGTAATCTCTATGAGTTTTTATCTCTGAAACCGGTACGTTAAATTCCTTGGCTAAAAATGCAATTAGGTTAATCAAAGAATCCAATTGTTTCTTTGAAAGAGTTTGGACCTCATAATTCCCCATTACTTCTATAAGAGCATGACCGGTTGGATCATATTCGGTATTAGTATCACCGGGATAGTTAATCGGTCGCGCTTCGTAAATATTCCCGTCCAGATCAATCATAAACTTTTTCACTCTTGTTTTGTCAAC
>JAADIB010000293.1 GCA_013151565.1 Chlorobiota bacterium | reverse complement strand
GATTATTGAAGTAACAACAGCGATTAAAATCAGACTAAGTAACTGTATATAAGTGTTTCTCATAAATACTCCTATTAATATTAATTAATTGCACTAATCTTTTTGATTGATATCTGCCTAAAAAGTGCTTATAAAAATTTTGATTGCTAGTTAGGAAAGGAAATATTCCATGGACTTTTAGTTATGGAAAGGATATAATGATTACAATTTTATTTAGAATTTTAAATAATTTCAGCACAAGAATACTCTTTGATTACAATATTATTATTTTAAAAAAGAATAAAATTTTTAAGATAGATTTCTAAATGAAAGGCTACTAAAAATAATATGCTATTTTATAAAGAACTATTTTCACAAAATCAGTGCCAAAACTTAAAATGGCGTTATTATGAAAATTTTTAGGAGAAACATATATTTTACAGTCATAAGATAAAACAATACATCTTAATTTACAACCTGATCCGCCACCCAAAACTGTACATATAGTAACTCAATAGAAATGTCAGTATATAAGTTAATAAATATTTCTAAATTAGTTAAAGTATAACTTGGGGTAACGGAAAGAGGGCGTAGCTCGATTGGAGTTACCCCAAGTTTGTTCTCCTTTTCTACCTTGTTATTTCCCATATCTCCTCCTTCCATATTTTACACTTCGACATGGATGATCTTTTGCTGGCTTCCTAATTACTTTGCCTTTTGGCTTGGATTTCAACTCTGTAAATTTCAAAGAATGATCCTCTTGATTAAAAACATGCAAACTACCATCTAAATATCTTCGCACTATAACATACTGTTTTGGCAGAGGTAATGGGACTTCTGATCTCTCTAATTGGATATACTTACCTTGCAATGTTATCGTATAATCATTTCTAACTTGTCTATAAGTTTCATAACAAAATATATTATCTAAATTCTTTCCTTTAAGTTCTATGTGGATATCTGATAATCCCTTTGCTTTTGAAAATCTCTTGTTATAATCAGCTATATAGAAGTTTCTAAGAAAGTTATTTGCCTCAGCTATAATTTGATATCCCTCTCAACCTCATCTCCTTTACTAAACGATCTTGATATGTCCTATTACCTCTTTCTACTCGTCCCTTTGCTTGTGCCGAATTGGAATAAATACATTTTATAGATAGTTTTTCCATCGCTCTCTGAAAATCTGTTTGCTCTTTTTCTGAGTAATATACTGAATATCTGTCTGTGTATATCGTATGTGGTATACCATTTTCTTCTACATATTCCCTTAAGATGATAAGTACATCTTTAGTGTTCTCACTTTCTGCAGATTTTAAGTAAACCTTACTGCTCGCATCATCTTTTAAGTAAACCTTACTGCTCGCATCATCTACTGCGTGAAGAAGACAACATACCGGGTCCCACGTCCTTCAAACCAGTCGTGGTGTCTGCCATCCGAACTGAAGCATTTGTCCAATGGACTCTTTACGTTCTCTTTTCTTTCTATGGAGTCTACTCCTTCTTCTTGATGTTATTTCTCCAGAGCTTCTCATCCAACGACGTATTGTTTCATGATCTATCTTCAGATTATGTCTCTCCTCCAATTTCTCTGCAAATAAGGTTGGTCCAAAATCTTTGTAACTCTTTCTATATATTCGCAGTACTTCTTCTTTTACATCTTGACTATATCCTCGATTTGATGGTCTTCCCCTTGTTCGATGGATAAGTCCTTGCTCCTCTTATTGCTTTTTGACTCATCGTCAGTAACTTCTCCATTTGATTATACTTCTTTTTTGTTCCTTAAGATGTAATCTTTTTTATTTTACTGACATTTCTATCGAGTCATTACAAATTTAAAAAATTACCAATATTTCCATTGTATTAAAAGGCTCCATTTACTATTTTATTAAAGCATTTTTTTAGGATTTTATGAAACGAAATTTACTATTACTGTTATCTACATATTTGATCTTTGCATTTTCATCCAATCTTGATGAACATGGTTTTAGACTTAGTAAACTTCTAAAAGACGATAACTCAAAATATACGAATATCGGGAACATTGGACTTACGGTAACCAACTTCGGTACTTACGGACACGGCTTTTCGTTGTGGCCTGAACAGCCTTCTTGTGAATATCCGTTAGGAAGCGGGATTGAACATATTTTTGACGGCGGGTTGTGGATTGGCGGATTTGTGAGCAATGACGAAAATCAAAGCGGTAGAGTGGGACCGTTTGTAACAACCGGTTCTGTGGATGCATCTTCTGTTAGCAACCGGGGCGGCGGTTTCGAATTCACAAATGCTCCCGCATCACTTGTGAGAGAAAGATCATCTCTTATCGACTCAAAATTTTTCAGTCCAAATGCAGTTTCACATCAAGACCTCTTTATGGAATACACCGATACTAACAGAACTTTGAATAATGGAGAATTGATTGTTGACCATACACCGTTAGGTATCGTTGTAAGACAAGAATGTTATGCATGGAATTATCCCTTTGCTGATTTTTTTGTAATACTAAATTATTGGATCAAAAATACTTCTGATAAATATCTTGACAGTATTTATGTCGGGCTATGGACTGATACAGTTGTAAGAAACACGAATATCACATCACCAAGAACAGGGGCGCCTTTCTATAATAAAGGAGGCAACGGATTTAACGATTCACTGAAACTTGCTTACGAGTTTGACGCTACCGGAGATGTTGGTTTTACCAACAGTTACATCGGCATACAATATTTAGGTTCAACTGAATTGATGGATAGCGCTAACTTTGTTACATGGCAGTTTAGGAATACAAGTGATGCAAAATATTTTGCCCCGCAGAACGATGTACAGCGTTATAAGAAAATGACAGGTGAATTCACAGATGGTGTGAGATTCAACGAATCTATGGCAGCACAAATTAAGAAGCCTAGCAACAGATCGATGTTAATTACAGCCGGAAGTTTTTCATCAATAGCTCCGGGAGATTCGATCAATATAGTTTATGCAATTGTTGCGGCAAAAAAATATGGTTATGACGATCAAAGTCTTGATACAAGAATTCAAAAAACACATCTATATGGTAATGCAGGCTGGGCAATAAGAGCATACAACGGTGAGGATAGAAACGGAAATAATATTTTAGACCCCGGTGAGGATCTGGACGGCAACGGTGAAATTACAAGATATATTCTTCCCGCTCCTCCTTTGTCACCGGTTATAAAAGTTGTACCTGAAAGCAATAAGGTTTCTGTATACTGGGACAAGCGTGCAGAAGAATCGATCGATCCGATCTCGGGGATTAAGGATTTTGAAGGATACAGAGTTTACAGAACTAATGCCGGGTATGATCTAACCGAATCCCAGGATATTTTAAAGTCACTTACACTTGCTGCAGAATTTGATAGTCTGGGAAATGATATCGGCTATAATACCGGCTTCAGTTTTGTAGAGCTAGATGAACCGAAAACATTCTTTAACGATACAACCGAATACTGGTATAAATTCGAGTTTAACGATCTGCTCAACGGATGGCAGTATGCATACTCGGTTACAGCATTTGATGAAGGAGACCCGGCAAATAACTTAGGTTCGTTGGAATCGAGTAAGTTAGCAGGCTTGAATAAAGTTCTACCCGGCACTCCGCCGACAAGTGATAAGAATCTTGAAGTTGGAGTTTATCCGAATCCTTATTATGGAAATGCTATTTGGGATGGCAATTCTGAACGCTTGAGAAAAATATACTTTAACAATTTACCTAAGCGCTGTGAAATTACCATATATACTTTATCCGGTGATATTGTTAAGAGAATTCACCACGACGAGAATAGCAACGGTTCAAATATAAGATGGTTCGAGACATTTGCTTCAGACGAAACTCAGAAGATGTCAGGCGGTGAGGAAGCCTGGGACCTTATAACAGATTTTGATCAAGCTATTGCAACCGGTTTATATCTTTTTAGTGTAAAAGATGAAAGTACAGGTAATATTAAAATCGGGAAATTTTTAGTAATAAAATAAATGGAGGTACTATGAAAAAGAGTTTAATAATATTTGCGATCTTGATGATGTCGGTCAGTTTGTTTGCACAGACTTATCCCGAACTATCGATCAAGGATATACAGTTTATCGAAGCCGATTCACTTTTAGAATATGGATCGCGTAATAGTGAGCCGAAACCAGCGCTTGCAGTAAGCGGTGATACTGTTATAGTTACAGGAGTTGTAATGACTGCACCTTATGAAGGAGCAAACCCGGATAGTACCCGTACGCTTCATGCCGGGGCAGCTGCAATTTTTCTGCAGGATACTTCAATGACCGAATGGTCGGGAATACTAGTTAGAGATCCTGATGCGTCAACTTCCTTTGCAATTTTGGATACGGGATATATTGTTAAGTTCAAAGCAGTTGTTAACGAGTATTATACTACTACTCAGCTTAATGCAGTTGATTTTCAAGCACAGGATGTAATTGGAATACAATCAAGACCTACTCCTGTTCTACTTACACTAGATTCACTTGTAGTGAAAGGAAGTGGAAATCCTAACTACCTCGCTGAAAAGTGGGAAGGTGTTTATGTTGAATTCAGAGATGTAACAACTACTGAACCTGGTGTACTAGGATATAATACCTTTAGAATATTTGATAATGACAACTCAAATATAGTAGTTGGTAATAGTGCGGATTATTGGAGAGTCACACAAGCCCCATTACCTGGAACAAAGTTAGACAGAATTCGCGGATATATTGAGACAAGAACAAATATACAAGGCGGATGGTTCATCATAAATCCTGTTTATCCGGATGATATTGTTTATGGTGAAGTTTTACCTCCGAATATTTCTGATGTGGTAAGAGATAAAGGAGTTGTAAAATTAGGTGAAAGTGTGACGGTCAGTGCTAAAATTATTGATAGGGACGGTTCAGTTGCATCGGCAAAAATTATTTACGATGTGGATTCTGTTAATCAAGCTGCAATTGTTATGAGTACAGCGGATTCTATCTGGACAGGTGTAATTCCAGCTTTTAACGATTCTGTTTTTGTTTCGTACTATATTATGGCAGTAGATAATGAAGGCAATGTTTCCTACAGCCCAACTGATACTGTAACCAGCAGATATTTTTACAAAGTGCTTAACAGAGATCTTACTATTCAAGATGTTCAATACTCTCCGTTCGGAAGCGGGTTTAGCGGGTATCACAATTATACAGTTACAGTTACCGGTGTTGTAACAGCTGATACTTCTGATATTCCGGGATTTGGCGGAAGCGGCGCAAGAGTCCATATCCAAAATGGAGTTGGACCATGGAGCGGTATTCTTATCTTCGGCGCTGAAAGTGAAGGACTTGTAAGAGGCGATAAAGTTCAAGTTACTGGAATTGTTAATGAAACTTTTGGTGTAACTCGAATCGGTAACTTAGATCAAGGTGTTCAAGTGACTGTTTTGGGGTCAGGTGTTGAGCCGGAAGCAACATTACTTTCAACTTCGGACATTGACGGAGCTAACAGTGGAGAACTTCCTGCAGAATCTTATGAAGGTGTTTTGATCAAATATCAAAACGTAACTGTAGTTGATGAAAATGCCGATGGAAACCCGGGACCGGATGAAGGAACAGGAGGAAATAGAAACTTCGGTGAAATATTAGTTGCAGATGGCTCCGCTGTTCAAACCCGTGTTGAATTGCAGGAAGGCAACAATGACTACCATAACTTCTGGAGTGCAGACCTTGAGAATGAGCCTATAAGAGTTATCGACGGGGCGACATTCGATGTATTAGCAGGTATTATGTATTACTCATTTGGCAACTATAAATTAATACCAAGAAAGAATGGAGATTTTGTAGGATATACGGATGTTGAAAAAGACGCGGTAACACCAAACGTATTTTCTCTATCTCAGAATTACCCGAATCCTTTTAATCCAAGTACTATAATTCAATACTCAATACCTATGAATGAATTCGTGACATTGAAAGTATATGATGTACTTGGAAGAGAAGTGCAAACACTTGTAAATAAAGAGCAAAGTGCTGGTGTTTATAATGTTGAGTTTAATGCATCTAAATTAACTAGTGGTGTTTACTTCTATAGAATTGAAGCAGGTAGTTTTGTATCGGTTAGAAAACTTTTATTGCTCAAGTAATCAATTCTAGAGACATTTTTAAGAGTAAAAAATGTATTTAGAGGAGCATTTACACAAATAGGGTTTTAGCTTGTCATTCCCGCATGTATTTAGCGGGAATCTATAAATTAAAAATGAGATTCCGGCTAGAAGATTGCCGGAATGACTCAAGAAGGTAGATTTATTAATTAAAAAAATGAATAGAACTCGAAATATTCTCATATTGCTATTATTAATTCTTCTGGTGTTTACATCTTGTAAAGAAAATGTAAACGAACCGCAGTTGCCTAACAAGGCGCCGGATACGGAGATATTTTTATTTCCGGATAATCCCGATTCATTAAATCAGCAGAAGAGCAGGTTAAGTGTCCATTGGTGGGGAGATGATCCCGATGGTTTAGTGCTGGGATATTATTTCCGTTGGGTTGGGGTTAGTCCTAAGTGGAGCTTTACACCTAAGAATGATAGTATCTTTTCTCTGCCGATCGGTTCGGCTGATACGATCTATACTTTTGAAGTAATGGCAGTTGATCAAGAGGGGAATAAGAAGTATGACCAATCGGTAATGTGGAATGGTGAAGATCTTGGACCCGAACCGTTTATTGATGAGAATGGAAACGGCATCTGGGATGAAGGTGAATTCTATTATGATATCGGGATGATCGACCCGACACCTGCAACACAGAAGTTCCCGATAAAAAATTCTTCGCCGGAAATTGAGTGGAATAAAAATTCAGTTCTTCCACCTGAAACCTTCCCAGTAATAACTGTGGCTTGGGATGCAACAGACCTGGACGGAGATGAATCAATTGTAAATATAAATCTATCTCTGAATGATACAACAACTTTTGTTGCATTACCGGGCTATGTTCGTATCGTTACTTTGCGCATAAAAGATGCAGACGCTGCAGAACCGGAAATGGAAATATTGATAAATGGTTCTGATCAGAATATTTTTGATGAAACGTTAAAGGGTATTAAACTTGATGCAAACAATAAGCTGTTCATTCAAGCAACGGATATTTCAGGTTCAAGTTCATCTTATATAGCGCTCCCTGATACAGGGCTTACTTGGTATGTTAAAAAACCAAAGGGAGATGTTTTAATAATTGATGATTATGAGGGTGGAGAAGATGCAGTGCAATTCTATAACGATGTATTCTCTTCTGTTTCCAACGGTGAATTGGCTGGCAAATTTGATGTTATGGATATTGAGAAAACGCAGCTTCCGTTTGCAAATATTACTTTCCTAGAGACGATGAAGTTGTTCAAATATATTTACTGGTATTCCGATTCAAGTCCGAGTTTGGAATTAACAAGTTCAGTTACGCAGGATTATATTAAGACGGGAGGCAAGATATTCTATTCATTTACCCTTCAGGAATCATCGTCGACATTTGAATATGATCTCGCTACAATTCAGAGCTTTCTGCCTATTAACGGATTTGGCGAGGAGACTCCCGTAAGTTTTCTTTTCTTAGGTGCTAATGTGCTGCCTACTTCTGATTTCAGTGATTATCCTCAGTTGAGAACTTCTTCGACAATAAGTTTCGTAAGAACTTATATACCTAGTTCCTTAACTGCAAAGGCGGTTCATAATATTTCCAGTTCACAAATTAATGGCGTTATGTCGCTGATAAATAATTCTAAGGAATTATTCTTTATCGGGTTACCTCTGCATCAATGCGATGGAATAGATGGTGCGGTTCAGCAATTGATAGAAAAAGTTTTCATAGATGAATTTGGACTGACTCTATGAAAAAAATAGGAATTATTTTAATATTACTGATTCTATCATCAACTCTATCTGCACAGGGTAAAGGAAAACTTTCAGGAAAAGTTACCGATAAATCGAATAACGACATTCCTCTTCCAGGTGTTAATCTATTGATTGAAGGAACATACTACGGCGCTGCTACCGATGGTGATGGAAATTATGAAATAAAAAATATTTCCCCCGGAACGTATACCATTTCTGTTTCCTTTATCGGATACAAAGCTATGAAGTTCACAGGCATTGTAATTGAAGCGAATAGGACTACAAATCTCGACGTTGAACTTGAGGAAACATCACTTACAATTGAACAAGATGTGATAGTTGTGGGAGAGAAACCACTTATGGATGTTGAAGAAACTCAAAGTAAAACTACCGTAAGCAGAAAAGACATTGAAAATGCGGTAATAGAAAATATTAAAGATGTGGTAACTCAGCAGGCGGGCGTAGTAAAATCTGATAATGCAATTCATATCCGCGGGGGAAGGGCATACGAAAGCGCTTACCTGCTTGACGGTGTTTCCGTTCAGGATCCTTTATCAGGCACGGGTTTCGGGCTTGAACTTAGTGCAAATGCAATAGAAGAAGTAGAAGTGATAACAGGTGGATTTAATGCAGAGTACGGACAGGCAACATCAGGTGTTATTAATGTTAAAACAAGGGAGGGAAAAGATTTCTACTCCGGTTATACTGCTTACAAACGGGATAATTTTGGCAATGGCGAATCCAATCATGTTTTCAATGTAGAAATTTTTGAAGCTAACTTATCCGGTCCGGAACCGATCTCAAAATATTTGCTGCCTGCTATTGGAATTGATATTCCAGGCGAGTTAACCTTTTTCGGAAGTTTTTATATGGGTTTAACCGATGGTATTACACAAGGCTACTATAAGCCTACTGCTAAACAATTGTATTCTTCTACATTTGGAGGAACAAGTTTTGCTCCAAAAGCTTCAAACACTTGGTATTGGATGGGGAAACTTACTTATAGAATTTCTCCTACAAAAAAATTATCATACTCGTATAATCAATCGGTTAATATAAATCAGAATTCACAATCACTTCAATCAAATTTAGAGTATGTTGAACCGAGTCCGGGTTATCAGTATCCTTTCCAGAAAATTTTAGACAGCGCTAATACATTTACTCATGTTAACTATTTCAATAGCCTTAGTTGGACACATACTATTAATGCAAAAACATTTTACGAACTGAAAATAAATAAGTTCTTCTCCAATCTGCGAGCGGATGCTAACGGCAGATACTATTACGATTATACCGAGAGAAAGGATATTGTAACCTTCCCGATTGAATACTATAATCTTGATAGAGATACAATAGGAGTAATTCCAGGCGATGGTTTTTGGGATGTTGGAAATCCTAATACATGGAGAGATCATTACACCGATGAATTTTCAATTAAGGGAGATATTACAAGTTTCTTTGATGAGAAGAATAAATTTAAAGCCGGTCTCTATATGGCATTCCAGGAAATGCAGGTAGTTGATATCTATCGTCCGTGGATAGGCGAATTGGGAATGAACAATGATATTTACAAAGTTCATCCGGCGGTTGGCGCTTTTTATGCTCAGGATAATATTAATTTCAGCGGTATGATACTGAACTTCGGTTTGCGCCTCGACTATTGGTTCCCCGGTAAATATGTTGATGATGCCGTGGCGAATCCCGTTGTTGTTACTATTCCTGATGCAATTAGGGATAAGTATTACGACGAGACATATAAATGGTTTAATGGTCAAAGATTTAAGATGAGACTTAGCCCAAGAATTGGAATTTCTCATCCGGTCTCTGATAATCAGACTCTATTCTTTTCGTACGGACATTTCAGTAAATGGCCCCGTCCGGAATATGTTTATGCCAAACTGTCACCGACAAATGCACAGTCTTCATTCCAGCGTTTTGGAAATCCGAATCTAAATCCCGAAACAACTGTTGCTTATGAATTAGGATTAAAGACCCAATTCTCTATGAATGATGTTCTCACGGTTACTGCATACTACAAAGATATTTTTGATTATGTTAGTACAAGAACCGCTAAAGTGCAGTCAGCAAGATTTACCAGCCAATCATTCATAACGTATGCGAACCTTGATTATGCCCGCTCCAGAGGTGTAGAGATCGAGTATAAGAAACGAATAGGGAAATGGTTCACCGGATTGTTCTCATTCAGTTATGCAACGATTACCGGTAAGAGTTCTTCTGCTGATCAAGGTGTGCTGATACTTAGAGGGGAGCTTGATGAGGATATTAAAGAAATTCATATGATATGGGATAGACCGATCACGACTTTTGCATCACTGAATTTCTATGTTCCCAAAGGTGAACCGCTTTTTGGTTTTGGTGAAGGTATTCTTGACGACTATAACTTTTATATGAGACTATTTTTTGAGTCGGGTAGAAGATATACTCAATATCTCTTTACCGGCGCTTATGAAACTGACGGAAGACCGCAGTATGAATATGATAGAAGCAATCGAAATAGTTCCGTAGGAGCGGATTGGCTCTGGTTGGATTTGAATTTTGAAAAATCATTCAGAGTAGGAAAGATAACAATTACATTCATCGTTGAAGTTAATAACCTATTCGATAAACAGAATGCACAAATTATTAATCCGACAACCGGTAAAGCTTATGAATATGGAGATCCGACTCCTTCAACTTGGAATGACCCTTTGTATCCCGATTTGCAGGCGCCAAT
>JAADIB010000028.1 GCA_013151565.1 Chlorobiota bacterium | reverse complement strand
CGATTCAACATTTCGGTTCTGATCAAAGTAAGTTACAAACCGTCCTCCATTGACGAAGAAACTGTCAATTGGAGTAACTAGCTGTTGAAAATCAGATTCTGTAAATGGATCATCATAACCATGTCTGTATGCACAAATAATGTCAGCTGAATTAAAAGAATTTTTTGCCTGCATTATATTTCCAAATTGTTGTACAAGGGCAAAGTTATTAATGTCAGGAAATCCCCATCCAGCAGATGCGTCATAATCAGCGAATATTAAAACTGGTTTGGAATTTTCTTGAATTGAATCAGCAAAACTCGAATTCTTGAATCGATCTATAATATTTATCAAACTATCTTGGGAATATTGAATTAAATTATCATTTAAAAATTTTACTTGGTTTGCACCTGATATAACAATCTTGAGAGAATCTTTTTCATTTACTGCTGAATTCAAAACATTCTCAATTTCTGGTAATATTATATCAAGGTTCTTATTAAATGCTCCACTTAAATCAATACCAACTAAAATATTTTTTGAAGTAGAATCAGTTTTTAAATCAAATAAGTCTTTAGGTAAAATACCTAACTGAAAATAAGATGTATCAGACTTGTCTTCTAAGCCAGTGTAAAAATATCCATCTTCAAAATTAGTTGAATATTGAAGATTTAGACTTCCTAAAGGAGTAATATCATCTATTTTAGCAAGGAAATATTGATAACCTAATGTGTCTTTTAAATGGACAAATTCAATTTCGGGTAATTCAACAATTTGAGGTGTTCCCCAAATACCAGCCTTTTGTCTAAACAAAATATCTACTGGTTTTATTGAAGCGTTATTTGCATTTAACATTTTGTACGGAAGTTCCGCAGTGGCATTATCCCCCAGCCATTTAGTTGGAGTAATCATATTGATCTTTACTTTTCTGTATTCACCACTCAATAGGGGATAAACATGAAATTCATATTGATCTAATTTTTTAGTTAAAAACGCAGGATCGCGTTTATTCGTAACTATACTATCATATATTGCTCTTGCAGTCCAAGTGTCAAACATAATAGCTTGCATAACACTATCACCAATCCACAGCCACATATCGTTAATGACAGATTCTTTTGGTAATTCGAACCGGTGTATAATTTCCAATTGTTCATCAGAATTAAACTCCCCATGGTCTGAGTATCTGAGGTATAAAGACTGTTCAAAGTATCCTCCGTGTGGTTCAACTACAATTACTGCATTATCAATATATCCAGGAATTGAGCTACCAACACCAGAACCATTAATAGCTAATTCGTTAGTAGCAAATATAGAAGTTTGTAATAATAATAAACTTATTACAAGTAGTTGGAGTAGTATCCTTTTTATTGGCATAATGGCCTCATGGTATGACAAATATTTTGACATAAAAGTCTTGATATGAATATAAGGGTTTAATACTTTCTTTTCAACGTAAAAAGAGTTCTAATAATTTCGGTAATATCTCACCCGATTTACCAGTAAGAGAGCAGTCAACAGAATTAGTGATTTCGGTCGGTTCAATGTTTATTTCAACTACGTATGAACCGCCTTCTTTTGCTGATTTTGGAATATAAGCGGCTGGATAAACAACAGCGGAAGTTCCAACAACAAAACAGATATCACTCTGCTTAGCAATTTCCTCTGCTTCGGCAAAAATATTCTGCGGAAGATTTTCGCCAAACCATACAACATCGGGTCTTATCATTCCGCCGCATTTGGAACATTTAGGCGCTTCGTCAACATCAAGGAAATCATCCATACCATAATAGGTTTTACAGTCAATGCAGTAATTGCGTTCTATATTGCCGTGAAGTTCAAGTATGTGACTGCTGCCGGCACGGAAGTGGAGATTATCAACGTTCTGCGTTACAACTGTTACAGTATCAATATACTTTTCAAATTCGGCAATTGAGAGATGACCGGGATTTGGTCCTGTGCCTTTTAATATTTTTCTTCTGTATTGATACCATTCCCAAACGAGATTCGGATTACTCATAAATCCATCAAAACTGGCAAGTTCCTGCGGTTTCATCTTGTTCCATAAACCGCCCTTACCTCGAAAAGTATCTATACCGCTTTCAGCAGAGATGCCAGCACCGGTAAAGAAAAGAACTGATTTTGCTGATTTTAATTTTTCGATTAGTTCTGTTGGAAATTCCATTTTAACTTCCTTGATTGAACATAAATACTATCACTAATGAATCTCCCCGCTGTAAGCAACGATGAATTCATCCCTTGTCCGCCTTTGGCGGATTAAAAAAACAATTATCTAAAAATCAAATAAAGAATCACTCACGTTTTCATCTTCAGATTTGGGCGGAACATAGAGCGCTGTTTCGGCTAATCTGATAAAGTTAGTCCAATTGGATTTATCTTGCTTTTCATTTTTGATTACATTTAAAAACGCATTTGATTTTGCACTTAACTCGTCTGCGTGATAAAGCACTACAGCTTCAGCCATTTTAGGTATAACCGGTGAAGCATGCTCTAATTTTCCTTGATGACTCAACACCAGATGAATAAGCTGGTTCTTCAGATCCTCCGGGAAATCGGAAATTTGTTTTGCTGTTTCATCTATACGTGTTGCTGCAATTACAATGTGTCCTATCAATCTTCCTTTGTCAGTATAATCGAATGAGGTTTTGAAAGTCAATTCTTCAATTTTACCGAAGTCATGCAGAATAGCTGCAGCAATCAAAATATCTCGATTCAATTCCGGGTGAATATCGCAAGCGATATTGCAAATCCTTATGATTTCCAAAGTATGCTCGAGCAACCCGTGAATATAAGCATGGTGCCAAACTTTGCCAGCGGGGACATTAAAGTATTTCTCTTTAGTTTCATTATCAAATATTTTTTCAATAAGCGATTTTAAGTGAGTGTTCGAAATACTCGAAACAGCATCATCAAATTCTGCTTTCATCTCATCAAGATCTCGTTCAGAAACGGGAAGGAAATCGGAATGAGTAACATTATCACTTTCCTTTGCTAGTCTAATGTTCGTGATCTTAAGTTGCGGCATTCCGTTGAACTCATCAAACTGGCATGCAACTTTTACAATATTTCCTTCTTCAGCCTGATTATAAAACAACTCAAATCCATCCCACATTTTTGCTGCAATAGAAGTAGATTTATCCCTTAATTCAAGGTCAAGATACTCTCTGCCGGTTCGTGCGCTCTTCTTTTCGACTTTTGTTAAGAGTAGAAATAGATTTGTGCTCTCGCCAATGTTGAATTCGGTTAGGTTTTTTTGATTTAACATTTCATTAATTCCAAATTTGAATTAATTAAATTATTTACTTTTCTTTATCACAGTTGATGCGGGAAGAGTCACAATAACCGAACGATTAAGCATCTCAATTGAAACGGCTAAAGTCTGTTCATTTTTGCTCACTTTGGAAACAACACCTTCCAAACCCATCATTGGTCCTGAACCAATCTCAACTTTTGTTCCCTTAACAATTCCGTTAAAGACTGTTACTTTATCAGCATTATTTAATATTTGTTTCAGATTTTCAATTTCCCAATCTGGAATTACAGCAGGTTTACCATTAAAAAAGATCGTTTTCAAAACAGCATCACTAGTTAGAGCCTGATTGCGTTCTAACTCATCCGCATTAATAAAAATATAACTTTTAAAAAGAGGCTCTGTGATTTTCTTTTTCCTATCACTCCACTGTCTTATTACCGTAGTAGTGGGTAAATAGGTTGTTATATCAAAGGCAGTGATTTGTTCAAGCGCCTTAAACTCGTGTCTCGGTTTAGTATAAAGAGCGAACCATTTTTTCATTTTCAACATTTACAATTGTTTCTATTTTAGTAATCTATTAATTGTATGGATTAATTCACTATCGGATATTTTGCTTTCCAGAATATGATCCACAATATGAGGCTCATATCTTTTGTTTACCTCGTCGTTTACTTCATCAGCCAATACTATTATTGAAACAGAAAAGTATTTATCTTTGTTCCTAATTAGTTTAATTAATTCTGCTCCATTCATCATCGGCATTTCATCGGCAGTAATAATAACTGAGGGAAGTTCTTTCTCAAGATGTTCCAGCGCTGCAAATCCATTTTGGGCTTTGATTATTTCATAGTTAGGAATTTTTTTTGATATAACTTTGCTTTTTTCGTTGATGTAATCTTCGGAGGGATTAACAATGAGAATTTGATTTTTTGCTTCCGGAATTGTTATGTGAAACTCACTTCCTTTTCCTTCGGTGGAATAAAACCAAATATCTCCATGCAGTTTATCAATGATCTCCTTAACAACAATCAACCCCATTCCGCTGCCCGCTTCACCGTCAGTTCCTTTGCGCGAGAATTTTTGATCGAGTTTGAAAAGTTTTTCTTGATCTTCTTTAGTTATCCCAATTCCGCGATCTTTAACCACGATTTCTATCATTCCGCTCTTGAATTTATCCGCGGAGATAGAGATTTTAGAATCCCTGTAGGAAAATTTTATTGCATTACTGAGAATATCCGAAATTGCTTTACTTAACTGATTTTCATCACTATTAATGAATATGTTTAAAGGGACGATCTGCGAAATTTCGATGTTTTTTCTTATAGTTAAACCGGTCAGTTTTGAAACAACTGCAGAAATTAAATTACGCAAATCGAGTCTTTGATTTTCTATCTTCGTCCTACTAGTTCTTAGTCTTGACCAGTCCAATAAGTGCTCAATAAGGTTTAGCTGTAACTTAGAACCATCGTAAATATAACTTATGTATTCATTCCTCTCTTTTTCGTGCAGAGAATCGTCGTTCATTAAAATCTCGGAAAAGCCGAGTATTGTTGTGTATGGTGATTTAAGATCGTGAGAAACTATAGAAATAAATTTATCTTTCATCTTGTCAAGATCAAGAAGCGACTCATTTACAGCTTCAATATTCTTTCTCTCGTTTCTGATATCAGATATATCGATAATAACAGAGCAGTAGCCAATTACCTTCCCTTTGTCAAATTCTGCTTTAAGTTTTTCATTCAGGCAGACCTCCTCTTCGTTGCTATTGATTATACGGTACGAAACAGAGGTCTCTTCACTGCCGTTTCCAGATAGGAAGTCACTCATAAAATTTTTTACTCTAAGCCTATCGTCTTCATGAATAATTGACGCTAATTTATTGGGCAGTTCTTGGATATCATTTGCCGAATACCCCGCAACATTTTTGATGGAACTAGAATATTTGATGTCAATGTTCTTTCCGATTTTCGCTTCGGTAAAAAATATCTTATTGAAAGATGAAGCAAAGCGATCTAATTCAAACTTTACCCTTTCGTTAATCAGAGCTTCAACTTTTTTCTTAAGTTCTTTGTCGCCGATCAGCTTATCAAGATTATCTTTGTTCATATTATCCATTTTTACAGCATTTACATATAACTATAAATTCAACATACAATGATAAGAAAGATTATCATTAATATTGGTCATCATTTGGTTTTGTTGTGATCTCTAATTCCTCAATTTTTCTGTAAAGGGAGGACAGACCGATAGATAAAGCTTTAGCTGCTTCATCTTTGTTATAATTATGATTTTTGATCACACTCGCAATGTGCTCGCGTTCAAAATTTCTCGTAGCATCTTTCAATGATTCCGGTAGTGTCTGAGCGCTGTAATCACTACGGACATAATCAGCTAAGTTTGAAATATTTATTGTATCATCTGTAGCAAAAATGACGGCTCTTTCAATCACGTTTTCCAACTCTCTTACACCGCCGCGCCATTCATAATTCATCAAAGCTTTCATTGCTTCGGAGTCAACTCTCAAAATCTTTTTTGCCATTTCGTTGCAGTATTTTGACAGAAAATGATTAACAAGAAGGGGAATATCTTCTTTCCTTTCTTTCAAAGAAGGCAGTTGGATTTCAATCACGTTCAATCTATAGAATAGATCTTCCCTGAATTCTCCGGATAAGGTTTTTTCGTACAGATTCTGATTTGTGGCTGCAATAATTCTTACATCGGATGAAATCGGTTTGGTGCCACCGACAGGAATAAAATTTTTATCTTCAATTGCCCGCAGGAGCTTAACTTGCATATTTAAAGGAAGGTCTCCGATTTCATCTAGGAATAAAGTCCCGCCGTCGGCAACTTTGAATAGTCCGGATTTATCCTCAACTGCTCCGGTAAAAGCTCCTCTTTTGTGACCGAATAATTCGCTTTCGATCAAATTTTCAGAGATGGCGCCGCAGTTAACCGGCAGAAAAATATTATCTTTCCTATTGCTGTTAAAATGAATTGCTTTTGCAACTAATTCTTTACCGGTTCCGCTTTTCCCAGTTACCAGCACATTACTGCTTGTAGCAGCAACTTGATTTATAAGATTGAATACCTTTTTAATTGCCGGGCTTTCACCGATAATATTTTGATATCCTGCACTCGACGAGATATGCTGACGGAGCAATTTATTTTCAAGAGATAATTTTCTGTAATTTGCAAGTCTCTTGATTCTTGCAAGGAGATCATCGAACTCAACCGGTTTGATCAAATAGTCATACGCCCCTTCCCTAAGCGCCTCGATGGCTGTTTTAACTGAAGCGTATGCGGTCATTAAAATAAAAAATGTGTCGGGACTTATTTTCCCGGCTCGATTAAGAAGTTCCATCCCGTCAAGGTTAGGCATTTTTATATCCGTTATAACAACATCTATCATTTCATTTTTTATTTTTTCGAGTGCATCCTTTCCGTCACTTGATGTCTCAGTTTCATAGCCTTCTTCATTTAATATAAGCTGCAGTGAGTCTCTGATTGTTTTTTCGTCGTCAACGATTAAAATTTTCATAGTATATATTTTCCTTATCCTAATTTCTGTTTGTCGGCAATTTAATTGTAAATATAGATCCTTCGTTCAATTTACTTTTGACTGTGATATTGCCATTGAGTTTTTTTATAATCCCGTAACTTACTGAAAGCCCTAATCCTGTTCCTTTTCCTACTGATTTAGTTGTATAAAAAGGATCAAAAATTTTATTGATCACTTCCTGAGTCATTCCGCATCCGTTATCTTTAATATCAATACAGATAAAACTATTTTCAAGATATGTTTTTACCTCAATTTCTCCTTCTCCTTCAATAGCATCAAGAGCGTTGATCAAAATATTGACAAACACCTGCAGAAGTTGATCAGGCACAATATTTATCAGTGGAAGTTCAGAATCCATGTCGGTAATAAACTCGACGTTCTTCACTCTTTCATCATATTTAACTATTCCAACCGCTGTCTTCAATACATCGGTAATAGCAAGAAGCACTTTATCTTCGCCCGGCGGTCTGGAAAAGTCAACAAGTTCCCTCACGATCTTTGAAATTCTGTCTATGTTTTCTTTAATGGTTTTCAGCTGCTCGCTAAGTTGTTCATCTTCGTTTTTACGCTGCATCAGTTGAACCAGTGAAGAAATTGAAGCTAAGGGATTGCCGATTTCGTGCGCAACACCAGCGGCAAGTTGACCGATAACGGCGAGCTTTTCAGATTGATCGATTTGCTGCTGCAGTTGTTTAACCTGCGATTTATCCTGAATGATAATCGTTCGACCATCGCTCTTGCCATCGCTGCTGGGCAATTGAGTTACAGTTAACTGGACCGGGATAGTTTTGCCAAATTTTGTTACCCTTTCCGTATCCAGAATTTTTACATCTCCAGTCAGATCAATTTCTCTTTTGATATAATCAAGTTCTTCCATAAATTTTTCGGATCGGGGGAGCAAAAAAGTGGCGGGTTTTCCAATAACTTCTTTCTCAGTATAACCAAATATTTTTTCTGCTCCTTTGTTCCAAGCAATAAATTTTTCGTTGTTATCAATTACGGCAATTGCAGTATCCGATTTATGCAGAATTGTTCGCAAGTATCTTTGGTTCACTTCCAGCTTATGCTCCAGCCTCTTCCTTGCCTGTTTCAATTCTTTAGTCTGTGCACTTTGATAAAGTAAACTGTAGCGTGCAAATACTTGTTCAATTATTTCATCTAAGAATCCAATTATAATTATTGGGTCATAATTAAATTCTTCCGATTTATCTATATTATGAAGTAGAGCAAACCTGCCGAAGCTGTATATCTGGCTAACCTCCAACAAATTTATATTTGATTTTGAAAAAAGAAGATAGGAATCAATTAAATATTGATCGGAAGATAAATACTGAGATGTTTTTACCACATCGATCAAAGTATTTAAACTCGCTTCGACAAAAGTTTTTATCTGGGCTTTTGAAAGTTTATCGCCAAAGTTGGACTCAATTTTGTTAATCCAGTTATCACGGATTTGATCGTAATATTTATTCAAAAGTTCAAGAATTATTTTTTTCATTATACCACAAACACCTTTGCTACATCAATAAGAATTGATGGATTATTGATTAACGCAGTTCTGAATAATTTACCAAGAGTTCGCTTTTCAAGCGGGATCTTTGTGAAAGAATATGCGATATTATTCAGTTTCTCATCACTGAAACCATAAATTGCATTTTTAATTTTATCAAATATTTCATGACGTTTTCCTAATCGGTCATGCCAAGCTTTATCGTAAGTTAATAGATGATCGAGATCATTTGATCTTACTGCTTCAGCGGCAATTTTTCCGCCAATTTTTCCGCCAATCATTCCGCTTACAATTCCACCTCCGGATAACGGATTAACTTGTCGAGCAGCATCTCCGACAATAATAATTCCCGGTGCAGATATCTTTTCCAATGTTATAACAGATGGTACACCGCCGGCAATCTGAGTCAGTATTGGTTTATTCTGATAATTTTTACTCATAAAATCATTCAGAAATGATTGTGCAGATTTACTCTTTCCAATCATACCGCTTACGCCAAGCCCAATATTGGCAGATGAATTCCCTTTTGGAAAAATCCAGAAGTATCCTTCCGGAGCAACATATTTACCGAAATAGAAATAACATGTGTCTTGATCAACATCAATATTAGAAACTGTGATCTGCACACAGGATTCCATATCTCTAAAGTCGATATGAGTTTTGATACCCGCCCATCTTCCCACTCTGGATTCCACTCCATCGGCAGCAATCACGATTTTTGATTTTATCTCTTCCTGTTTTCCTTGATATTCAAGTTTAACTCCGGATACTTTATCATTTTCAAAGAGTAAGCCGTTAACATAAGCGCGTGTCAAAATTTCTGCTCCGGCATTTGCTGCTTGCTTGGCAAGTTCGTAATCAAAGATCCTTCGTTCTAAAATGTAACCAGCTTCATTAAGCGGTAAAATCACTTCCGTTCCATCTGGAGCGACCATACAGAACTTATCAATCACTGCAGCTATGAATTTCTCATCCGGAGTTATGAATTCTTCAATACCAGCTTTGCTGACAGCTTCGCCACAACGTACCGGGTATCCAACATCTCTATCTTTCTCCAGCATTAAAACAGATACACCTTTTTCTGCGGCAAATTTTGCAGCCATTGAACCGGCTGGACCAGCTCCAACGACTATTATGTCATATTCTTTATTTAAATGGTCAATGTTCATTTATTAAAAAGTAATTATTTAATGAATTATCACTATGAATTTTCATTCATTTTTTCTTTATTAAACTTGAGTACTTCAATTGGGCAAGACCAAACACATTTAACACAATTTGTGCAAAGAAACTCACTGATTTTTATTTCGGCTTCTTTTAATTCGATTGCATCCTCGGGACATACGCCCACACAACAGCCGCAAAAATCACATTTATTCGGAATGATATCTATCAATAACAATTTATAAATTTTCCCAATTTTGAGAATCAAAGATAATCAAAGATCGAAGTAATTAAAACAGTAAAGATTTTTGTAAAGAATACTTAATAAGAATAAATTAGATTTTTAGTAAATTTCAAAAACAATATTCAATATTTAGGTTAACAATGTTCTATTCAAAACTTGGAATTTTAATGGTCTTCTTTACTTTAACATTTTTCGATTCAACTGCTGAAACAAATCTTCCGCTTATGCCTTATCCAAAAGAAGTAAAAATAGGGAGCGGTAAATTTCGACTGGATAAAGATTTTACCCTGTCTGTAAAAAAGAGTGATGAAAAGATTTATGCTTATGCAACCCGTTTTTTAAGAAGATTGGATGAAAGAACCGGTCTCTTTTTCAGCCAGGATTTTATTACCGCTATAAATGATCCTTCAGATTCACAACTGGAAATTTCATTTAACAAATCAGAAGAACTTAAACTTGGCGTTGATGAGTCATACCAGCTTATAATTACTCCTGATAAAATCAATCTTTCTGCTGAAAGTAACTTTGGTGCGATGCATGGTTTGGAAACATTACTTCAGCTATTAATGATTGATGAAGATGGCTATTACTTCCCGGCATTGGAAATTAATGATGCACCGAGATTTCCATGGCGAGGGTTGTTGATTGATATCTGTCGCCACTTCATGCCGATGGATGTTCTAAAGCGAAATATAGATGGAATGGCTGCGGTTAAGATGAATGTGCTTCACCTACATCTTAGTGAAGATCAAGGATTCAGAATCGAAAGCAAAATTTATCCAAAGCTTCAAGAGCTTGGCTCTGATGGACTGTACTACACTCAAACAGAAATGAAAGAGATTATTAAATATGC
>JAADIB010000428.1 GCA_013151565.1 Chlorobiota bacterium | reverse complement strand
GTTTCTTTATCATCGCTATATTTTTTAGCGTAATATTCAAAAGTATTAAATCCTTGTCTTATACTGTCTTTAATATCAGTCAGCAATTCAATTGCTTTAAGGTCTGCCTGATCATCACTTTTTATCATCACTAATATATGACGGGTATGTATCTGGTTCCCTTTTCTCTCAAGTAGCTGAATAATATGGAAGCCAACGGGAGACTCAACCACACCGGAAATCTCACCTTCTTTCAGTGCAAACGCCTCAGCTTCAAACTCAGGATAAAACACACCTCGCTGAACCAAACCAAGGTCACCGCCTTGCGCCCTACTGCCCGGATCATCAGAATACTTTGTTGCCAGTACTGCAAAGTCAGCACCATTTTTCAAAGAGTCCAACAGCGATTCGGCAAATTCTCTTGCTTTTTCTTTTGCATTCTCCGATTTTGACGGATCAATAAATATATGGCTTAAAGTGAATTTTTCAGGTATCAACCCGAGTGAATCTTTATATATTTCATAGAATTGTTCGACTTCCCGGCGTGTAACATCAATCTCTCCAAATTTCTGCTGCTGAAGTTTTTGCGCCATCAAATTCTTTTTTGTATCGTCCCGAAATTCCCTCTTGATCCTCTCTATACTCATTCCGTAAGTTTCTTCAACACGTTCTTTAGAACCGTACTGCTGAATAAAATATTTCATTTGATTGTCCAGCATCTGTGTAACTTCATCGTCGGATACCTCCACAGAATCAAGTTCTGCTTGAGCATAAAGAAGTTTTTCCGTTATCATTCCGTTTAGTATTTTTTTCCTAAGAGCAGGATCATCGGGATTTAAATTAGACTTTGCAGCTTCCATTTGAACACGAAGATCCAATTCGGATTTAAGGATTATCTCGTTATCAACCACTGCAACAATTTTGTCTATGGTTTCCTGCGCAATTAGTATTTGTACAAATACTAAAAGCATTATTATAACATACTTCATTATTTATTACCTCTCGATGCTTGAGCTATAATCAGAGTACAATTGTTTTACATAACTTTTATAAGCCAATTCTCTCTGCTGAGCTATATATCTTTCTTTTACCAAATCATAAATAATAGATAGATTCGGAATTTCATTTCTATCATATTTTTCGAGTAACTGGAAAACAATATAATGACCATCAAATGTTTCCATTACTTCACTGATTTGATTCTGAACCAGTGTTTTATAAACCTTACTATAAATATCGGGAGAATTTTTTACAACATACAAAAAAATTTCTTTCCCGGAATCAATTAATTCGGTTGAATGAAGAATTTTGTCTACCGCATCATCCCAATTATTTTGAAGCAGTGACGTTTTAAATTTTTCTGCAGCGTTATACTTATTAAACGATGCATAATTATATAATATAGCTAGTTGAGTTAATTTAAATTCATCAGGATTATCCATAAAGTATTTTCTAACAGAAGATGAATCATCTTTGATCTTTAAATTCTCCAATATACTTTTAATCAGTAAAGAATTTGCAATCATTTTTGATGACTGTTTTGTTAAAGACTTATAATCTTTACTGCTCAATATACCTTCCTTTTTAGCAGCCAAGTATAATAATTCATCTTCAATCCACTGCCGAATATATTCCTCTCTGAATTTCGAACTATCAACATTAGAAGACATTACATGATCAACCTCAGCTTCAGTAAGGTATGAATCTCCAACTTTAGCTATATACTTTTCTTCTTTTTTTTCAGTACAGGACACAAAATAAGCAATCATAAATCCAAAGAAAATTATTCTAATTATTTTCCGGTTTGAATGCATTCGTCAATTCTTCATAAAAATATTGTGGTTTATAAAATTCTTTTAATTTGTTGTTATATTCTTTTTCAAGTCGTTTGCTTTCCATTTCCTGATAATTGCTGGATAATTCAGGTAAAGCTTCCTCGTAAGTTTTTATTCTTGCCGGAAGTTTTTTATTCAATTTTACAATTGCCCAGCCTTTCATTACTTTAAAAGGTTTTGAAAAATCGCCAACATTTGACAATGAATCTGCTTTACGTGACAACTCACTATCATCAACATTTTTTAAACCGTGATCTCCCGCTTTCTCTTTCATTCCAGGTCGTTTTGTATATTTTACAGCTAAAACTCCAAAATCCTCTCCATTTTTTAGCATTTTGTAGCAAGTATCGATCTTTTCTTTTTTGTATGTAAAAATCTCACTGAAACTAACTTGTGCCGGAGCCTTATAATCTTCCTTAGTCTTTTCGTATAATTTCTTAAGTTCAGTGGAATCAATTTTCACTTTATTCCAAACCTCATCCTCTTGAAGCTTAAAGATATAGATTCCATTTCTGTAATCATCCATTAACTTTGCAAATTCAGGATCAGTGTTTTCAATTGTTGCAGCTTTTTCTTCCAGAAGCAATTGGTCGCTGTATTTCTCGATACCGCCATTAAGTAAAGCAGCATTTATCTTTTTACCTTTATATTCTGATTTCTTATCCATGAAAGTTAATAAACTATCTAGAGAAACAGATCTATTTTTAGTAGTGATAATGCTTTCATCTTTATGTGAAGTAAAATTATCATTCTTCTTGTAATCATCATTTAAAGTTATTTTATCGGAATCTTTTGTAAGCAGTTTAACCAGATCTTCATTCACAGAATAGTTGAATTCTTTTTTCAACTTAGCAATATATTGATCATAATCATATTGATAACGAGATTTCTTATAAATTTCTCTCAGTTTTTCAACTTCTTCTTCATATGGCGGATACTCTTTCTCACCGGTAAGTTTAATAATGTGGTATCCGAATCTGGTTTTGACTATTGGTGAGGTTTCCCCAACTTTTAACTTAAACACTACTTCATCAAAAGGCTTAACCATTTGTCTCCTCTCGAAAAACCCAAGATCACCGCCATTTTTTGCAGAACCTGGGTCTTCTGAATACTCACGTGCCAGAGAATCAAATGACGCTCCGTTTTTAAGATCATTGTCTATTTTAGTTATTCTGCTATGCGCAGAGCTGGAATCATTCTTAGTTGACTTAACTAATATATGACTTGCACGGATCTTATATCTTCGTTTTTCACGATCGGTAACTTTTATAATGTGATAACCAAATTTTGTTTTCACAACTTCAGGATAAACTTCACCGACGGGTGTTGAATATGCAGCCATTTCAAAGGACGGAATAATTTGTCCGGCAGTAAACCAGTATATGTCGCCACCTTTATTTTTCGAGAATCTATCGTCAGAATACTTCGCCGCCATTTCCTCAAAGCTTGCGCCATTCTTAATACTATCTAAAATCGATTGTGCTTCTTCCTTGGCTGCCTCGTCAGTAGAATCGATCTTTATCATGATATGACTGGCTCTTACTTCCTCACTTCGCTGATTATAAAAATTCTTAAGACCCGGAGCAACAATATACTTCTCTTCAATATATGATACTCCAACTTTCGTTTTATAATCGTTCAGTTCTTTATTAAGGTCTTCATCTTGATAATAACCGCGGACAAAAGCATCACGCAGTTTCATTTTGTAAGGTACATAAAGATCAAGAAATTTTTCATAATCGCCAAGGGAATCATCCTTTGCCGCTTCTATACCACCCACATTTTTCGCATAGGCGTTTTCAAATTCTCCCATTTTAATATCACTATTACCAAATTCTGCAACTACGATTTCAGAATGTTTTGTTGTAGCACAAGCAGCAAAAAGTAATCCTAATAAAACAGAGGTAAATAAAATTCTGAAATTCATAAGTGTAAATCCTCCAAATTAATTAAATCAACATTTATTTTAGTTATGGTTATTTATAAAGTCAAGGGACTAATCCGGTTCCATTAATTATGACTTTATTTCATAAATTTATTTGTATTCCTTTCCCAGAATACTCCATCCTTATAGCCTTGAATATTTTTATCAGTTTCGGCTAACTCCAATCTCTTTTCAGCTATGCACGCAAACTTCTTATCAATCTCAATACCTGAGTATTTTCTTCCTAATTTTTTAGCAACAACAGAAGTTGTTCCCGAACCAAGGAAAGGATCGAAAACCATATCTCCCTTTTTACTGCTAGCCAAAATTAATTTTGCAAGCAGTTTCTCTGGTTTCTGTGTCGGATGATCGGTATTTTCGGGCATTGACCAAAACGGTATTGAGATATCATTCCACAAATTAGAGGGAAATGTTAAGCGAAAAGAACCATCTGCTGTTTCCTTCCAATCTTTTGGAAGTCCATCGCCTGTTCTGTAAGGCGCAATAACTCTCCTTTTCAGTTTCACAGACTCTGTATCAAAATGGTAGTTATCAGACTTTGTGCAAAACCAAATATCTTCAGAATTCGATTTCCAATTTGATTTAGCTCCTCTTCCTTTTTCTCTTTCCCAAGTAATTCTGTTACGCACTTTAAAATATTTAATCAACACAAGATGTATGGATGTTGATGATTTCCAATCGCCACAGACATATATTGAAGCAGTATCTTTTAGTGTCCGTTCCATTTTTCCTATTAAACCATCAAGCCAATCTGCATACTTTTCAATTGAACTCTCTTTGAACTTGGCAACGCCAAAAGTCTTGTTCATATTGTACGGTGGATCAATAAATAAAAGATCAATAAACCTATCCGGCAGAAAATCTATCGCAGAAAAAACATCTTGGTTAATAGTTCTATTTACAATTTCCTTAACACTTGTTTTTTTATTCAAAGTAATCAGCCGCTTACTGATCTTGCTAATTTCTTTGTCCGATATTTTAATAGTTTTATTTCGTGCCGCCGGAGTAGTTTTACTCATTTACCTTTACAATTCCTTATCTTACCTTAGTCCCAACTTTCACTTCCGTATCAACTTCGAGCACACTTAATTTTCCGCTTTCATCTTCAATTGCCAGAATCATTCCTTGCGATTCAACACCGAATAATTTTGCAGGTTGAAGATTAGCAACAAGAACGATCTTTTTACCGATCAAACTTTCCGGTTCGTAGCTTTGAGCAATACCGGCAACCACTTGGCGTTTTTCCTTACCAAGATCAACTTGAAGTTTTAACAGCTTGTTGCTTTTCTTGATCTTTTCCGCTTGTAATACTTTCGCAATTTTTAGATCAACTTTCATGAATTCATCAAAAGTAATTTGAGAAACTTTTTCTTCCTCTTCTTCCGGTTTGCTCCATTTGTTGATCTGTTCCTCTATTACTTTATCATCAATCTTAGTAAAGAGTATCTCAGCTTTATTGATTTGATGACCGTCTCCAAGATTGCTTTTACCGCTTTCTTGCCAAGATGTTTTCTCTGCATTTAACATCTTAAATAACTTATCGGAAGTAAACGGTAAAACCGGTGAAAAAACTTCTGCCAGAGTATAAATTGTTTGGAGACAAATGTTTATTGTTGTCCCGCATTTTTCTTTATCAGTCTTAACACTCTTCCACGGTTCCGAATCATTGAAATATTTATTTGCCGCTCTAGCCAAACTCATCATTTCAAAAACAGAATCCTTGATTTTATATGAATCAATCAAAGCGCCTATCTTAGCCGGGTAAGATTCAATGAGCTCCAGCATCTCTTCATCAATATTTTCCAATTTTCCTCTTGCTGGAACTTTACCATCAAAATGTTTATGTGCAAAAGTAAAAGTCCTGTTCACAAAATTTCCAAAGATATCAGCCAACTCGGAATTATTCTTTGACTGGAATTCCTTCCAATAAAAATCGGTGTCCTTTCCCTCAGGCAAATTAGCCCCAAGAGTATAGCGCAGAATATCAGCAGGGAAAAGATCTAAAAATTCCTGCACATCAATTCCCCAGCCTCTTGATTTGGAGAACTTCTTTCCTTCAAAATTCAAGAACTCATTAGCCGGAACATTTTCAGGCAATATAAACTTGTCTTCATTCGCATCGTTCCATGCCATAAGCATTGCCGGGAAAATGATAGTATGAAAAACTATGTTATCTTTACCAATGAATGCAATATATCTTGTATCGGAATTCTGCCAATAATTCCGCCACTCTTCTTCATTGCCTTTCTCTCTGAATAATTCTTTCGTTGCAGATATGTAACCGAGTACAGCTTCAAACCAAACATAAAGCACCTTTCCATCCGCACCGTCAAGCGGGACTTTAACACCCCAATCCAGATCTCTTGTAACGGCTCTATCCTTTAATCCATCCTTGAACCACCCGTAACAATACTGCCGAACATTATCTTTCCATTTATATTTTCTATCAGATTCTTTAACGTATTTCTCAAGCCTTTCCTGATACTTTCCTAATGGAAAATACCAATGTGATGTTTCTTTCAATTCTGGTGTTTCGCCTGTCACCTTGCTTTTGGGGTTTATTAATTCACTCGGGTCGTAAAGCGAACCGCACTTTTCGCATTCGTCACTTCTCGCCTCTTCGTAACCGCACTTTGGACATGTTCCTTCAACGTATCTGTCTGGTAAGAACATACCGGCTTTAGCATCATAAAAATGAAAAGTTTTCTTCTCGTTCAGTATTCCCTGTTCATAAAAACTTAAGAAAAATTCTTGTGCCGTTTTATGATGAATTGGTAAACTTGTACGTGAATAAATATCAAAACTCATCCCGAATTTATCAAATGCCGCTTTGTTGCTCTCATGATATCTATTAATTATTACTTGAGGAGTAACTTTTTCCTTCTCGGCAGTTATTGTAATAGGAACGCCATGTTCGTCAGAACCGCAAACATAAATAATATCAGTATTTGTCAATCGTTTATAGCGAACAAATATATCTGCAGGAAGATAAGCCCCGCTTAAATGCCCTAAATGAATTGGTCCGTTTGCGTATGGTAATGCCGAAGTTACAAGGATTTTTTCTTTAGACAAAACTACACCACTTTTTAAAATATAATTTGTAAATATAATAAATTATTAGGCAAAGAGGTTTTGATTTTACAGCAAAGTTTTAGGGAAAAATTTAGCCCAGCAGTATATTTTTTAGTTTAGCCAAATTGTCTATTTCATACGTCGGTATAATTGAATTTTCACTTGCACCAGATGTATTAAACCAGCATGTATCAATTCCGTAATCGATTCCTCCTTTAATATCAGACGTGAGATTGTCGCCGATTATTATTGCACTATTTTTATCGGTGTGTCTAAATTTTTCAAAAGAATAATCAAATATTTCCGGTTGGGGTTTAGCGAATCCGATCTCTTCCGAAATTATATAATGCTCAAAATATTTATGCAGAACAGATTGATTAAATCTAGGTTTCTGCACAGAAGTTAATCCATTTGTGATAATGCCTAACTTGAATTTATCATAACACCATTCAACAAGTTCCTCTGCTCCATCGATTAAATATGTGCCCTGAGATAAAAAGAGCAAATATTTATCACTAAATTCTTTGGGATCAACTTCTGTTACTGAAATTGCAGAAAAAAATCTTCTGAATCTTTCCGGTTTTAACTCTGCAGCAGATATCTGTTTGAGTTCAAATTCATCCCAGATTTGTTTGTTTATCTTTTTATAAATTTTCCAGGTGTCAGCATTCCATTTATCAATATTGAATAATAGTAATGCCTTTTTCAGCGCTTCTTCAGAAGCTTTATCAAAATCGAATAAGGTGCCGTCGGCATCAAATAAAACTAATTCATACTTCATATATTTTCCTAACGATAAAGCCGCCATTCTATGGCGGCTTTTGTAAATATTTTATTTACTGCTTTTTGATTATGTCTAACTATAACTATTATTAATTACATTTTCCCTTCGTACATCTCCTCAATTAAATTGGTATATCTTTTTTCAATTACTTTGCGTTTCAATTTCATTGAAGGTGTCATTTCACCGCCCTCAATCGTGAATGGCTGCTCAAGAATAGTGAATTTTCTAATTCGTTCATAATTTGCCAACTTCCGCTGAAACTGTCCCAGTTCTTTTTCCAGCATTTCATATATCTGTTTCATCTGTGTTAACTCTTTTGGATCATCATAATGGATACGATGTGCATCAGCATATTCTTTTAGAGCTTCATAATCAGGAACTATTAGCGCAGTAATATACATTCTTCTATCACCAATAATTATAAACTGGTCAATATATTTGCTGCCGAGGAACAGATTTTCAATAGGAGTCGGAGCAATATATTTCCCGGTAGTGGTCTTGAACAAACTCTTCTTCCTATCTGTGATCATTAAAAATCCTTCAGCGTCAAAAACACCAATATCTCCCGTATGAAGCCATCCGTTTTTAATTGTTGCTTGAGTCTCAGCTTCATTTTTGTAATACCCTTTCATTATGTTAGGTCCGTAAGCAAGAATTTCACCATCGCTGGCTATTTTAACTTCAACACCAGGCATAGTTTGACCAACCGTTCCAAATTTATAGTTGTAAGGTCTGTTAACTGCTATTACCGGAGAAGATTCCGTAAGACCATATCCCTCAAGAATTAAAATACCCACAGCATCAAAAAACTCGCCTAATTCTCTCGCCAAAGCCGCTCCACCGGAAATAAAGAACCTTAATCTGCCGCCGGTTTTTTCTCTAACCTTGCTGAAAACCAGTTTGTCTGCAAGCTTATGTTTTAACGACAGCATTATCGGGACGCCTGCCTCGGTCTTTATTGCTTTCTTATATTTTGTGCCAATTTCAACAGCCCACTTAAATATTTTCTGTTTCTTTTCAGGCGCTGCTTCAATTCCCTTAATGATCTTTGAATACATTCTTTCGAATAGCCTTGGAACAGCGGTCATTATAGTTGGTTTTACTTCTATAAGATTTGATGCAACTTTTTCAATGCTCTCGGCATAAGCAATTTGGGCTCCGCTTGAAAGTGCAGTGTAATAACCAGCCATTCTTTCAAAAACATGACAAAGCGGAAGAAAGGATAGAAACAGATCAGAAGGTCCTATCTCAATAATTTCATGAACTGCATTTACATTTGACATTATATTTTTATGCGTTAACATTACTCCTTTAGGTTCACCGGTAGTGCCAGATGTATAGATGAATGTGCATAGATCGTTCTCATGAGATAACGTAATACTATCTTGGAAATAATTTTCATTCTCCTTTGCAAATTCTTTTCCCATCTCCTGCACTTGTTTAAAAAGATAGACGTTGGGTTCAGTTAAATCAACCTCATTCATTACAATGATAAATTGTAATTGCTTACAATTTTCTCTTATCTTTAATACTTTATTCAGATGAAAATTATTAGAGACAATAATTCCCACAGCTTCCGAATTAGTTAAAATGAATTCTATTGTTTCAGAAGTTGAAATTGGGTAGAGTGGAACATCTACACCGCCCAAGCCTAAGATCGCCATATCCGAATAAACCCACTCAGGTCTGTTTTCACCGATGATTGCTACTTTATCACCGCGCTTTATTCCAAGCGATGCTAATCCCATAGCAAAAGATTCGGTTTCTTCTTTGAATTGCTTATAAGATATATCGGTGTAAACTCCATTAATTTTATGTTTTAAAATTCCATGATCAGCATTTGGTCCATAATCTTCAACCAAGTAGTGATAAAGGGCGGGAACCGTTTTAAATGTTTTTGATGTTGGCATTTCAATCTCCTTATTATGTCATATTTTAATTTACTTTAGGAAAAGAATAAATGCAAATTCTAAATAATATTTTTTAGGTTCTAAACTTTTATAAATATGTTTTTTCTGTAAAGCAGCCACATCAGAAAAAGCCAAAGTAATATAAAAGTAATCGCATACATTAATGAAGCGTTTATCGGGCTGAAGAAAGGAAGGAATACTTCTTGATAAATATATGTTTTGAGCGTAACCGTTTCACCGGATGGACTTTCAACTTTTATTAAGTATAACAATCTTCCCATCAACCCTGAGAGGAAAAAGACCGCTATTGCATTTGTACCGTAAATGTGAAAAGGTTTTATCCACCATTTTTTATCTTGGACATCTATTAGCCAGTAACAGAAAGCGAGAAATACTAATGCAAGTCCGCCTGTATAAATAACATACGAGCTGGTCCAGATCCCTTTATTTATCGGGAACCAGAGATCCCAGACATAACCAAGCGCCATCAGTGTAACACCGTAGAAAAACATCCATACGGTTTTGGTCGTTTTATCGTTATCACTTTTCAGCCAATACCCGGTTAATACTCCAAGCAAAGCCGTTCCGATTGCCGGAATTGTACTTAGTATTCCCTCAGGATCCCAAACTTTTGTTCCGCTCCATAAATGATTGCCCATTATCGTTCTGTCTAACCAAGCGGCAAGATTTGTAGTCGGCTCCAGATTTGCATATCCAACACCCGGTACCGGGATCAGAGTCATCAATCCCCAATAGAGTAAAAGCAGAAACGACAAAAGATAAACCAAATGCTCTTTCTTCATTTTGAGGAAAATCAATCCGGTAAAGAAATAAACAACGGCAATTCTCTGCAACACACCGGGAATTCTGATATGACTGAGATCATAGTGCGGGAATCCGCCTAGAAGTAGTCCTAAGAAAAAAAGTGTTGCGCTTCTTCTTACCAAACGAATGACCGCCGGTTTTAATTCATGTTTTTCCTCTTTTATTTTACCCAACGAAAAAGCTGTTGTTACACCAACAATAAAAAGGAAAAACGGGAATACAAGATCGGTAGGAGTACACCCATTCCATTTTGAATGTTCCAG
>JAADIB010000212.1 GCA_013151565.1 Chlorobiota bacterium | reverse complement strand
CGAAATAATTATAACGCATGATATCACGATAAACAATTTCATTCTTAGGTTCGTATTTGAGAGATTGTTCTAAGATTCTTTTTATAAGCAGCGGATACTCATAAACATTTTTAGACTTGGGAAGAATTTTGGTATTCATCTTAATGACCTCCAATATTTTTAGGTATATAGAACACTATAAAATTTAACTTAGTAAATTGTTTATTTAAGTTCAACATATTTACTTTTTATTTAGGGAAACAACCACCTTGTGCGAAACGGGTGAATACTTTGCCGACCTTTCTCTTAGATATCTACTATGCTTTTTACAAGTTAATATTGATTCAAAAGAAGTTCAAACACAAAAATAAAGGCTGTTCGTTTTAGAGGGAAAACTATGAAAATTTTTCAGACTATTAAAAAAAAATTGTAAGTTTGAATATTATTAACAGCACAAGATATATAATATGAAAAAATTATTAAATTCGTTTAACCGTTATACAGTAATGGGAGTTTTTATTGTTTTATTGCTAGCCTTATTTTCTGGATTTTCAGCAGATCAAAAAGAAAAGGAAAAACTACCGAATGTTGTTTTGATCTTTATGGATGATATGGGGTATGGCGATCTGGCAAGCTATGGCGCAATCAATTATGAAACACCAAACCTTGATAAACTGGCAATGGAAGGGATGCGTTTTACTAATTTCTATGCAGCACAAGCCGTTTGCAGCGCTTCACGTGCTGGGCTCCTTACGGGTTGTTATCCTAATCGCATAGGAATTTCAGGTGCACTGATGCCATGGGCAAAAATTGGTCTGTCGGATAAAGAGATGACCATTGCAGAATTGTTAAAGCAAAAAGGTTATGCAACCGGAATGGCAGGCAAATGGCATCTCGGATATCAAAAACAATTTTTACCTCTTCAGCATGGCTTTGATGAATATCTGGGACTTCCATATTCAAACGATATGTGGCCTGTGGATTTTGACGGTACTCCAATAACCAAGAAATCTCCAAAACCATGGAAAGCGAAGTATCCTCAGTTACCTCTTATTGAGGGTAACGAAAAAATTAAAGAAATACGCAATTTGGATGACCAGGGTAGCCTTACGACTATTTATACAGAACGCGCAATTGACTTTATCAAACGAAATAAAGATAAACCTTTTTTCTTTTATCTGGCTCACTCTATGGTTCATGTTCCTCTTGGCGTTTCAGATAAATTTAAAGGGAAAAGCAAACAAGGACTATTCGGCGATGTGATGATGGAGATTGACTGGTCAGTGGGTGAAGTAATGAAAGCCTTAAAAGAAAATGGAGTAGAAGATAATACGCTGGTTATTTTTACCAGCGATAACGGACCTTGGTTGAATTTCGGTAATCATGCCGGATCAGCCGGCGGACTGCGTGAAGGTAAAGGTACCAGCTGGGAAGGCGGACAGAGGGAACCGTGTATAGTCAAATGGTCGGGAGTGGTTCCGGAAGGAGTTATTAATAATAAACTTTCAGCTACCATTGATATATTGCCTACCCTAGCGGCTATCACCGGTTCTGAGTTGCCTGATCATAAGATAGACGGAGTAAATATTTTATCATTGTTCAAAGGAGAAAAGAATGCCAATCCTCGTGATTATTTTTACTATTATTATCGCAAGAATAGTCTGGAAGGTATTCGTATGGGACATTGGAAACTGGTGTTGCCGCATAGTTACAGATCTTACAAAGGTGTTTTACCGGGTAATGACGGTTTCCCCGGCAAATATGCTAAAGACTCCACAGGGTTAGCGCTTTATAACTTACGGAGAGATCCGGGTGAACATTATGATGTTAAGGAACTTTATCCTGATGTAGTGGATGATATAATGATATTAGTGGGGCAAGCGCGTGAAGATCTTGGAGATGAACTTACAGGATATGAAGGAAAGAATCGCAGATCAGCGGGAAGAATTACTGATTAAAGAATCCACTTTCTAAGAAGGTGGACTTGACTTATCCCTAAAAGGGGTTAAAATTTAGGCTCTACTGTTCTTCAATTTACTCAAAGCCTCTCCAATCTAGTGTTATGTCAAGTATTAAACCACGCAAACACAAAAAGTCTTAACCTTAATCCTACTCCCGACTGCAAAACGGCAGGTAACCTTAATTTTTAATCTGTTCTTTTACTTTTTGAGATTAAGGGCAAGAATTTCTCAAAGGGATGCCTTAGGCATAGGGCAACTGGAATTAACTCAAATTCTCTCTGTTATTGCTTCCTTAATTCACTATGTTAGTGAAAAAACATCAACAACCTTGTGAAGCTTTACACTAAGTAAATAATTACTAAAAACCCCAGCAATCAATTTCAGAGCTGGGGTTTTATTTTGTCATTTTGAAAAATATTTTACTTCAATAGAATCATCTTCTTAACAGAATTGAACTGTTGGGCATTGCCAACCGATTCTGCATTTATTCTGTAAAGATAAACTCCCGAAGCAAGATTACCGGCATTCCATTCCAGTTGATGAATACCTGCAGTTTTTGTTTCATCCACAAGAGTTGTTACCAATTCACCAAGTGTATTAAATACCTGCAGCTTAACCTTGCTTTCAGTCGGCAGCGAGAAACTGATCTTCGTACTAGGATTGAATGGATTCGGATAATTCTGGCTAAGTTCATATTTCTTTGGTAGAATTTCCTTATCCTCTACTCCTACATGAGTACCTTGAATTACCAAATTATCTATTGACCATCCCCAACTATTTACAAATTGGTCAGCAAATAATCTGAATCTGAATAGAACCGTATCACCAGGTGAGAACTTATCTAATAGATTAATAGAATGAGGTTTATACAATGATTCGGTCCCAGACTGAGCATTGTTATATGCATTCAGCCAATCATTATTCCAGCGCGCATCATAACCATCTTCAAGATGGATCCACTCTGTCCCATTATTTGCTTCAACAATTACATAATCCCAGAACTCTGTTTGACCAAATACAGAACCAGGATCACCGATCTCTACAATTGCAATATCGTCATATTCAAGTGTTGCGTCGGTAGAAGCTATAACTATTGGAACTCGTAGTAATGCAGTTAGCATACTGTTATTCTCATAAGGATGCGGAGAATTTATCGATGCATCTAAAAATCCTGGGTTCACATCAATATTGAATCCGTTAAGTACAAATTCATCTTCACGGCTTTCAAAATCTGTAGTGTATCCCGGTTCTGGTGCTAATAATTCAACAACATCTATATCTGCCGCAGTTGATCTGTATGTTCTTGCATTTTTAAAAGAATTCAGATAAATGGTTGTTGGCTCATAACTTGTAACCGGAATTATAAGCATCGTATCAACAATATTACTTGTTTTTATTGTCATAACATTTTTATCATTCATAACCACGTGGGTTGAGTCATAAACCGAGCGTAATGATGCGTTAAGTATTATGCCTGATACACCTTGATTTGCAGATATGATTCCCGGAGATAACGTTACTACCGGAGGTTTGTGATCGGCTAATTCCGGCAGTGAAACAGACCAGATACCTCTGCCATGTGTTGCTACAATAACTTCGTCATCTACTACTCTTATTTCCCAAATTGAAACTTGCGGTAATCCATTGTTTGCTAGATGCCATGATGTACCGCCGTCAGTTGATTCAATCAAGCCTATATCCGTACCCGCCCAGATTATATCAGTGTTATACGGCATAACCGAAACGCAATAAGTTGCAACATTCGGGAACCCGTTTGTACTAGTCGTACCACCAGTGCTGTATCCGGTTATATCTTCCCATGTTTGACCATAATCGGTGGTTCTTAATATTTTAGGACGTTCTGAAAATGAATAAGTAGCATACGCAGTTGCTTCATCTGTCGGATGTGTGTCTAATCCGGACAAATTTCCCATTGTAACCGTTGTATAATCATTTGTAGGTTGGAACGATATTCCCCCATCTTTGGATACATAAATCCCGTCACTTAAGGCACCAGCCCAAACAACCTGCGGTGACGCAATTGAAGTTGTAACTTGTGCAAAAGAAAAATAACCTGCATTCGCGAATTCTGGGATTTGATATAATGACCAGCTATCGCCAAAGTTTTCACTTCGGTAAACGCCTTCAGTTGTAATTGTGAACAACAAATCCGGATCGCTGTAAGATTTAGCTATTTTTGAAATAAACGGTGAAACCGCACTATTACCCCAACCGTTAAAACCAACATTTGCGGCAGCAGAAGTATTCCATCCATCTGCAGTTTTAATGAACCGGTTGAATTGAGAACCTCCTATCATTTTATTTCCGTCCCCATAATGCCAGGATACTTCAAATCCGTCACCACCTATACGATGAGAATACTTTGTTGTTTTATCAGCATCTACATTTGGGGTTGATTCCCAAGTACCATTATCCTGCGTACCTCCAAAATATCTGCTTTCTAAAGGTTTTTTATCCGCACCGTAAAATTGAGTAGTATTGTAACCATTATTACCTATTTCATCAAATGACGCTCCACCGTCATATGAGATAGCAACACCGCCGTCATTACCATTTAAGAATATAAATTCCTGAGCAGATTCGTTTGTAATATACATAGTTATATTGTGATGATCAGGATGTACATAAGTATCAGTAGGATATTGACCATAAGCATCGGTTATCGCAACGGTTTGCCTAGTTAATGAAGGTAATTTCCCTACTTCAATTCTTAGCAAAATATCCGGTAGGTTTTCGGGATCCCATTGCTTACCTGGTATCATTTTAAATCCAACTACGAATAAATTCTCATATTTCAAACCATTGTCTCTTGCAATCTCAGAAGATGAACTTGTTGAATCATAATCTACATTGTTTATAAATATTACATCTCCGCGAGCGGCTCCAAGATAAAATTGACCATTACGATAAACATCTGTAAAAGAGCACATTAATTGTTTGTTATTCTTAATATCCCAAACTTCAAATGGAACATTTATATAATCCATATAGAGAAACGTAGTAGCATTGAACATATGTGCTTTTTGAGATTTACCCGGTCCGAATCTTATTTCAATATCGGTCAGTTCAGTATTAATTAAAACCGGTTCACCCCAGAAATCTTCTCCCGTTCCAATTCCACCGTCTCTTTCCGGTAAACTTAAAGGATTATATGTAAATAAAGTATCAAGATCAGTATCAGTAATATCTGAAATACCAAAAATAGAGTCTGTTGAAATTTCAGATCTCCAAAGATCAATTCCGCCCACATAAACTATATTTTCATCAAAGGGATTAACTCCAATTGTATTGTCATACCACCCTTGATCACCAAGCCATTTTATCTCGGTACCATTAGCTTCTTCAACTTCTTTCCAAGTTGTGCCGCCATCAAAAGTTGCGAACATTTTTCCAGATGATGAATTTACTGAAGCATAAACCTTATTAGTATCAGTAGGCGCTATCGCTATTTCAGCTCTGCCGCCGCCTATCTTTGCTTTTTCGGGAAGCACCCAAGTTTCACCGGCATCCCAAGAACGAATAATACCATTATTAGCAGGGGCAAATAGAGTATTGAAATTCTGCGGATTAGCTCTAAGGTCTTGAATTCTTCCAGTAAATTTTTCAATCCAAGTAGTTCCACCATCAGTGGTTTTGTATATTCCGCTATTGGTTGCAGCAATAACAATATTTTCATTTGACGGATCTATTGCCAACCTATTAACATATGCAAAGTTAGGATCATCAGCGGTTGATGCTAATTGTGACCATGTTGCACCTCTATCGGTTGTTTTCATTATACCGCTGCCTTCAATTGCATCGGCATTATAGAATCCTTCACCGGTTCCGGCATAAAGAACATCGCGATTTGATACCGCCATCTCCAAGCATGTAACAGCCAGGTTAGGTAGATCATCCGTAAGTGGTATCCAGCTTTGTCCGGCATCAGTTGTTTTCCAAACTCCACCGCCAACTGCACCCACGAACCATGTACTATTAGTAGCATCATCAGGATCAACAACTATTGTCCTTGTCCTTCCGCCAACATTTGCCGGACCACGTTCAACCCAATTTAGAACCTCTAAAGCAGAAGTGCCATTATTAGCACTCTTCATAAGCGAAGCTTGCTTTTTAGCTTTAGTAAATTCTTCAAAACGGTAATTCCTTTTATAGCTGGGCTTATTTTCACTTATTTTCATCTCTTGCTGTTCGCATTTCTACTTGAATCTCAGCAAATTTATCCGGTGCATCGGCTTTCAATACACCTTTAACTTTCTGTTTCTTTTGTGACCAGTTTTCCTCTGCTATCGTTTTACTATTAGTTTTTTGATATTTCAGAAAACTTTGATTTGTAATTTTTAAATGTTTCGAATTTTCATGTTTATTTTTTATCCAGTTCGTTGTTATCAGCATACTGAATGCTGCTATAATAAAAACTGAAATTAACATAATATGTTTTGGAATTTTCATTTCACCTCTCTATCTAATTTAGTTTTGGAATTTGTTTTTACATTTAATATATAAACAGTTGATGACGGTTTATCTTTCTGAATTATTCCCGGAATTTCTTCCAGTCTGATCATATAATCAGATTCCCACGAAATATTTCCCTGAGGAATATTCCCTTCGTAAGTAATTTTATCTTTTGATAGATCATATACAAAATAGTTTATTGATTCCGGTCCGGGAACGTTTGATTTATTTTTATGAATACAAAGTGCAAAATCTTTATTTGTATTATACACTATTTTAAAGTTATTCTGATATTTTTCTTCAGCAACTTTTTTTAGTGTTTTTATATTGGCTGAATCGACTTCGTTTTTCTTAACATCTTTTTCAACCGAGCTGCAAGAAAGAACACCTATTAACAAAACGAATAACAGTAAAATATTTTTGGACAAAATTTATGAGTCTCTGTTATAAAAAATGCAAGATAAGAAGTTATTATCGTTTCTTCAAGAGGAAAATAAGGTATTGTTGATTTGATAGAATTTGAGTGTGAGTTATTACAATCCCCAGCCTACTAAAAATAGGTGAAATTGTTAATTAATTAACCAAAGATGGAGCATTATAAACAACCATAATTGAACAATTTATCAGTAATTATCATTGTTTAAGAAACTCTCCATAATACAATGTACCGGATGTTGACTGCCAGTTGATTATCAATTTGCTGTTTTCTACTACGAACTGATAAACCTCGGTTTTTACCTCGTTTGAATTTGAGGCTTTCAATTTCAATGTCAGTTCATACTTTGTGGCAGACCAAGAGCCGGAATAATCAGTTAACGCGCAGCAATAATTTGTAGTCAGCTCAACAGTCTTATCCGATTTAAATGTTATGGTCCAAATGGTTCCTAAAGAGTCAAGTTGATTTCGATCATAACTGCCTTTTTCGGACTGCCCCTCCCACCGGATCTTATTCAGATTCCAATTTCCAACTAATACGGTTTCATAGTTTGCCTCAGTCGGATTGTCATCTTTGCAACTGACAAATGCAATTGCCAGTAATAAAACAACTATGACTAGATTTAATAATTTTTGTCCACTCATCCTATCCTCCTTTTTTTAGTTTAGCCTTTCAATTCATAATAACACTGATATCTATATTGTATAGCTTTCACGTTAAGTAATTTCGATAATGGTATCAATTTTGGGAATATACGAGTAGGTGTGTAAGTTTTTATCTCACTACCAATAGTTCATTAAGGTAATAAGAATTAAAACAATTCTATTTACTTCCGATAGTCAATCAATTCAAAGAACAACTTTCCATAGAGAGAAATTTGTAAGCAATTTTTGACTAATTATTGTTGTTTCGTGGTCTTTCTGATCAATTCTTTTCGTGCTTCTGATAGAGAAATGTTTTTCTTTTGAGATAGTTTTAATATATCTGAATAAAACGGTTCATATTTTTTCTTTGTACGTGATTTTCTTACGGTTTTCATTCTGTTCTCCTTTAATAATATCAAAGAATTTCTTAACCATTTCTTCACGCTTTGTGAGAAGCAAAGTAAATTAGGAGAGATAATTCCGTACGAGATTAAAACCGCTTCTCGCAAAGTGGAAATATTAACTTATGATTATATGATAAATGTAAGAATTGAGGAAGTCATTGTCAAGACATATTTATCTTTTTATTTTTAGACCAAATATCCAATTACCAATTCCAATATGCAATATAGTTTACAACAAGCCATTTCGTAGAGTATTATCATGAAAGTGCAGCTTTACTATAATCTATTGTATTAATAGGCGGGACTTCCCGCCTTTTTTTATCACTTATTTTAACTATCTAAGCAATAACATTTTCTTAGTTTGGGCAGCGCCTTCCATACTAAGCTGATAAAAGTATACTCCCGTGGCAACGTGCTTGTAATTGTTATCTCTTCCATCCCATTGTACTTGGTATTTCCCGGCAAACTGTTCCTTGTCCACCAATGTTCGTACTTCTTCTCCTAACTCATTAAAAACCTTTAATAAAACCCTAGACCTGTTGGGTAATTCATAATTGATTTTTGTCTCGGGATTAAATGGATTAGGAAAATTCTGCTGAAGATTGAATCCTTTTGGTAGTTGCCTGGAGTGGGTCTTGACATTAACAGCTGTTCCAGATTTCATTTGTCCTGCAATTGTTGCGACTCGTTCACCTAGCTTACGTGCGTCTTCAAGTTCCAATTCGCTTACACCGTTATCCGGAGGTCCGGTCATTGCAGATGCGCCGAAAGCTCCGCTTTGAAAAGCGCCGAAATCGTAGACAGGTCCTACAATAATTGCACCTTTCATCAGCAGGGCTAACAACAGAGACACAACAACATGTTCTTTTCCGCCAGTCTTCATAGCACCGGTAGCAAATGCGCCGCCTACTTTATCACCTAAGAACCCAATATCATCGAGAAACTTTTTCATAGGGTTGGAAATATTGCCCCAATAGGTCGGAGATCCCAGTACGATCCCATCAACAGCGTTTAATATCTTACTTGTCACCTCGTCCACTTTTTTGAGAGTAGCTGTCGCGTTGGAATCTCTTTCAACTCCCTCTTTTACCCCGATTGCCATCTGCTCAGTTGTTCCGGTAAGAGAATAATAGACGATCAAGATTTTTATTTTTTGTTGGGCAGATATGATAGAGTTTAAAATCAAAACTGCCATAAGTACAATTAAAAGACGTAATATAAAATTGACTTGTTTCATTTAAACACCTCCTTCTATAATTTATGATTGCTCTATACATACATAACTTTTATTTTTACTATATTCATGAAGAAACTATGATAAAGTTGTGAAATTATTTATAAGTTATAATCATGAATCAAGATGCAAAGATTTATAAGTTTGGTAATTTTACTTTTGGGGTGAAAGAATATTACTTGAGTAAGGGAAAAGAGAAACTTTACCTTCGTCCCAAAACATACGAAACATTACTTTATCTTATTGAACATCACGGAAACTTAGTTAAGAAAGATGATATTTTAGAGAATGTGTGGTCTGGCACGTTTGTCACAGAAAATACTCTCACCCAATGTATAAAGGAAATTCGAGAAAAACTGGATGATGATGCAGCAAATCCCCGATATATAAAAACTATTCCGCGGTTGGGATATAAATTTATTGCACCTGTTAAAGAAGAAGTAATAGGTCAATTTCTTCCATATAAAAAATCTAAACACTTTTCTTCTAAAAATTCTAGATCAAGTAAAAAAAAGATCAGCATTTTTCTGCTGGCAGTTTTATTGGTTGCTGCTATTATCTTTTTAATTAGATACAGTGAATCGGGATTTAATTTTGCCGAACGCAACTGGGTATTAATAACAGACTTTGATAACCAAACCGGGGAAGAAGTTTTTGAGTCTGCGCTTCGGACTGCCCTAGAGATGGAATTAAGTAATTCTGAATATGTTAATGTTGTTCCCCGTGGACGTGTGCATGATATATTGAACTTGATGAGAGAAGAACCGGATAAAAAGATTGACAGAGATCTGGGAAGAGAAATAATGCTGCGCGACGGCAATATTCAAATTCTGCTTAGCGGAAGTATATATAAAATTGGTAATACTTATTCACTTTCCTTAGCGCTCATAGAACCCGTAAAAAACATAATTATAAAAAGTTTTTCTCAAGGAATTAATAATCGTCAGGAAATATTACCTGTTATTAGTAAGTTAGCAATTTCTATACGTAGAGAACTTGGAGAATCTTTAAAAAATTTCCCGAAAGTTGAAGTGCCTTTTGAAAAAGTCACAACGGCATCTTTGAAAGCACTTAACTTCTATTCAAAAGGTGTCTATTATATAAATTTATTCAATATGGATAGAGCAGAATATTTTTTAAATCAAGCTGTTCAGTACGATACAACTTTTGCAATGGGTTATACTTTACTTGGTTTTGTGGATTTATGGCACAGTGATTTACCTAAAGGAAAAGCTGATTTTGAAAGGGCAGCGAAATTAGCTATTAACCTGTCTGATCGTGAGAAGTTTTTCATTCTCGGTTCAAATGCTATGTACGGTACAGGAGATTATAAAAAAGGTATTGAATACTATGAACTTTTATTGGATGTTTACCCCGATGATTATTGGGGAAATGAAAATATCAGTTTGGCATATTTAGGAAATGGAGATATCAAACAATATCGCAAGTATAAGAAGATCTGCGAAAATCTTCGTCCAAACTATTTTATAAATCACTCCGATAAAGGACTCTTTTCTTTATACTACGATAGAAATATTGATGAAGCTAATAAAGAATTTTCACGAGCTCTTGAACTAAATCCCGATTACCCTTTTGAATTTGTTTATTTAATAGGTGCATTTTTAGATTGGATGCATGAAGACTTTGATTCTGCTAACACCAAGATTTCTGACTTCCTATCATTTAGGATTAATAAACTTATTCCTATGTCTCAAATAACCAGTCGCTGGTATTTATCACATTTTTTTCTATTCGAAGGTAAATATGACGAGGCAGTAAAACTACTTGAAGAAAGCATAACATTATCAAAACAATTACCGAAGAGTAAACTATTACCATGGGCTCAGTTAGAATTAGCATTAGTTTATTGGGAAATTGGTAGAACAGAACAATTCAAGTCATTGATCAAAAGTATTTCTGATAACTCTGTTGGAATGACCCGTGTAAAAGCACTTGGCTGGTTAACAATCTGGTATGCGCAAACTGGAAATATTGACTATGCAAAAAAGCTGCTCGATGAACTAAAAAATGAAAATCGTTTAGCACCGGTTGGGATTATTCAGGTACCGATACCGAATGAGTTGAAAAAAGCAAAACTGGCATTTTCTTACCAGCTTGAAGGTGAAATTGCAAATGCTAATTCTGATTATAAAAAAGCAATTGACTATTTCAAAAAAGTGATAAAATTAGTACCCTCTTCAGAGCTACCGATTCTGACAGCGTTTGATTCTCGCATACGATGGACGGCATTAAAATCTCTTGCTCGTGTTTATGAAAATATGGGAAACTGGGATTCTGCAATTGCTGCATATCAAAAAATTATAGATGAAAAAACATCAACTATCACTGTACCTGCGGCTTCGAGTATTTGGGTGAAATCACTTTTATCTATGAGTGAAGTTCTTGAAAAACAAGGGAACTATACAAAAGCCAAATTTTACCAGGAGAAATATAGACGCCTGCGGATAGATGAATAATAAAGCGGTTTATTTATTGTGACATATCTCACTATAGGAAGGATAGTATTATTGTAACTTGCAGTTGTAACTTTTGTTCTTAACATAATGCTTTGGCAGGCTATATTACTCTACTATAGAAGTGATTTTGTCTACCAATTTTTAAGGCGGGAAGAACTTGGCTGGGACTTCCCGCTTTTTTATTTTAAATTTCAGATCATTCAATATTTACAACAACTTTTCCAATAGATTTACCCGATTGTAAAAAACTTATTGCGGAATGCACTTCATTGAACGTAAATGTTTTACCAATCAAAGGCTTTTCTAAGTGTAAGTCATTTAATTTTTTAAACATTTCAGACATCTTTTCTTTTTGTTCCCACAACCAAATAAGGTTAAATCCCATCACCGATCGGTTTGCGTTTATCATTTGTAGTGGATCAATTTTAGGACGTGTTAAATAATTATAAATAAGTTTTGGAAAACCAAATTTTATATTCTTCGTATTAAAATTTGCCGAGCCATATGTAATAAGTCTGCCTTGAGGTGCTAGCAAAGCAAAACTGTCTTTAAATATTCTTCCACCAATGCATTCCAAAACAATGTCGAGATTTCTTTCGTTTAATTTTTCTTTTAGTTGTCTTTTAAAATTTTTCCCTCTGACAATTATTTTATCATAACCTTCTTTTTTACATTGTTCCGTTTTGGAAGACGACCCGATTGTTCCTATTGTAAAAGCATCAAACATTTTTGCAATTCTATTTGCATAAATTCCAACACCACCAGCAGCACTATGTATTAGAACGGTCTTATTACTTTTAATATTTCCAAGTTCTATCAGAGCATAATATGCTGTTAAACCGTTTACTAAAAATGCTGCACCGTCTTCATAATTCCAAATTTCAGGCAGTTGAATTAAATAACTTGAATCTATATTCAAAAAATTTGAGTATGCACCAAATCTTGTTAGTCCCATAACTTTATCGTCAATATTAAAATTATTAACCCTCTCTCCTTTTTGTGTAATTATGCCTGAATACTCAAGTCCAGGAATAAACGGTGTTTTAGGAGTTGCACTATATAAACCAAGCATAGCAAAAATATCGGCAAAGTTTAACCCTATTGATTTTACCTCAATTGTTACTTCATTTTCTTTTGGGAAAGGCAGATTTTCTTCATGCAATTTTAGATTACCTAAACTGCCGGTTTTATCAATCTTATATATTAGTCGATTCATAAAAAGAAAAATACAAAAGGATTTAGGGAAAGAACAAGTATCAAATTGATTATCGCAATAAAACCATTTTCATTGTCTTAACATAACTACCAGCACTCAGATTATAAAAGTATACTCCACTTGGATGATTACTTGCATCCCAATTAACCTCATAATATCCTGGCTTTTGCTGTTTGTTTACGAGGGTTGTCACTTCTCTACCGAGGATATCATAAACTATTAATCTTACGAACGGGACATGTCCCCTCCCTACATTTGGTATACTATATTTTATTGTTGTGTTTGGGTTAAATGGGTTTGGGTAGTTTTGGAAAAGTTCGTACTTTTCTGGAAAAGCATTTTGTGCAGTTTCTATATCTGTTGGTATTAAGTTAATTTTTAATGTGTCATACCAATAAATGATATTTTGGGATTTTATTGCAATTTCAATTTCGTAAGGAGAATCAGTTCTGCATGTATCATCAAAAATAATACCGTAGAATCTAGAACATTGTTTACTTTCACCTGGTGCAATATCTCCAAAAGTAGAAGAACCAGTTGAAGCATTTTTGTAGCCTGCATCTTCTGGAATTATAAAATCAATTGTTATATCATTAAGTGAATCAGTTATACCCAAATTTTCTAAGGTCAAATTAAATGTTATTCTAGAACCAACAACCGAATCACTTAGAAATTCTACATCATTAATTCCTACTGGACCTTTTGTAGTAAACCTAGCAACATCTTCTGTTGAAATTAAATATTCATAATTGGTTAGATATGTTAACATGTGTATACTATAATCTTCTTCTATGTCAACAGTTGGCCAAAATGTAGTATAAAGACCATCACCCCCGATACTGTCTTTATGTGTTCCGTCATCAAACATTGTAAGAGAATCCCTTAGACTACCATCATAATTTTCAATAATGGCTTTTACATCAACTATTTGGTTTTCCGGACTAACTATTTTAGAAGTGACAATGACAGTATCAGTACCAGGGACCTGATATGTATTATTAAGAGAGCAGCTTGAAATAATCTTACTGGGGTTATAAACAAAAAACATAAAAGGATTGCCGCCATAAGCTCCCATGTCGTTTCTTAATTCTCCCATTGCAGGGAAGAGAGGAGAACCCGGGTTGTCCGGATCAGTTGAATCATTAAAAATACCCACCGGATTACCGGCATCAATACAAGGAGATTCCGAAGTAAGATAGTAATTTATAGTATCTGCAAAAAGAGGATCAGCATCAATATTACCAGAACCCGTATAACCTCCTTCAATGTTACTATATTCTATTGATGCAAAGAGTTTTCCAGTACTTAAAATTTGAGGATTTTCAGGAGCGGTATTTCCCCAGATAATACAGTTTTCTATTGGCGCATATGATAAATTTTCATTAGAAACATGTATGCCACCACCTTGTTTTGTTGCATGATTAAAAGCTATTGTATTATTTATAATGATTGGACTCTCGGACAAACCACCATCATAAATATCAAGACCTCCCCCTTGATATGCCGTATTAAAAACTATTAAATTGTTTGAGATTATTGAGTTACTTGTATTTAAGTCTATTCCTCCACCAGCACCACGTCCCTCTGGAGACAATGATGATGTAGTATTATGAGAAATAACATTATTTGTAATTACAACATATCTATCAAAGTCACGTCCCACATGTATTCCACCCCCACCACCTGTATATAAAGTAGTAACTTCTTTATTAAAAGCGATTAAGTTATTAGAAATCAAACATGTGTGCGTTGGTTTAAAAACTAAGATCCCACCACCAACAGAGGCAGAATAGGTAACGAAATTATTTATAATTTTATTATAAATAATTTTTGCCCCTGAGGAAACAACGGAAATTCCACCACCCGAGCGATGACCGCCACCAATTCCGCCTGAACCACCAGTGATTGTAAATCCCAAAAGAACAGAAGTTGTATCTTCCCCCTCTAAAAAAACAACTACAGATCCACTATCAGGATTACTTGGTTTACTGCCATTAATAATTGTACTGTCTATATGAGTTTCATTTCCGTCAATAAGAAAGTGGCTTGCAACAATAATTGCTTTCCCTCTATAATTGATATTTTCAAAATAAAGACCATCAGCTACTAAAACTGTATCCCCATCATTGGAAGCATTTATTGCTTCTTGAATGGTTGGCTGATCATCAGGAATGTTTATTATTTGTCCCTGAGCAAAAAGATTTGTAACTAAAAACAATACTAAGAAAACAAGTATTAGATTTTTCATTGTATTCCTCCAAAATATTATTAACAAATGCTGAGAGATAGAACTTAGATTCTCAATATCATTGTAAAATATATTCGGGTGTACTTCTACCAATATTGTTGCGGATTCTTTTCATTTTGTTGCAGATTAGGAAAAATGAGAAAAAGTTGAAATTATGTATACTCCGAAGTGGTTTTCTGACAATTAGCGATGTTTAATAATTAGAGGTTATTGTTCCATTTCATCTCAATTATTTTTCTACAACGGAATGGCGTGGTGTTATCATAATTTAATCTAGATATTTGCAAATTAATCAAAACCAAATAACAGACTTTGAACAAATAAGAAAGCGATGTGTTTAAGAATGGCATATATCAATCCGCCTAATTAGGACAGCACCATGCTTTAGCATGGTGAACATAGATGAGAAATAAAACACATAACTGCTTCAGCAGTTTATAAAATTGTATTAAATTTGTAATGATAAGATCAATAAAGATCATACAACTGGAGAATACTATGGCTATTCACTCACATGTTAAAATTTGGGTGCATTTCATTTGGGGGACACACAAACATGAAAGAATAATTACAAAAGAATTAGGTAAAAAATTATTCGATCATATTGTTCAAAAATCAAATGAAGAAAAAATCCATATAGAAAAATTACGCATCCGCCCGGAACATGTTCATTTGCTATTTGAACTCCCTTCAACTATATCCATGGAAAAAGTAGCACGATTATTCAAAGGTGAGTCATCTCATTGGATTCACAAGAACAATTTAACCCCTTTCAATTTTAAGTGGCAGAGAGGTTATGGAGCCTTTTCAGTCAGTGCAACACAATTAGAAAAGGTAAAGAACTATATTGCAAACCAAGACGAACATCATAAGAGAAAAACCTTCGCGGAAGAATATGACGAATGGTGTATGAAATATGGAATGTTCGAAGATTGAATCTGCTGAAGCAGATATAAATTTACAACGGCATTTTATTTCACCACGATAAATCGTGGTGTTCACACAATTTATTTGCATAGTGAATCATTCACAAAATTATTACAGATTATTTTCACTAATTATTTCTTGATTTAGTATTCAGAGGGAGAGACGCCAAATTGTTTTGTGAAACTGCGGGTAAAATTAGCCGGGTTGCTGTATCCTACTTCCAGCGCTATTTCAGAGATATTTCCAAATTTTTGTTTTATTAGTTTGGCTGCTGTAGTCATTCTAATTCTGCGGATAAGATCTCCGGGCGATTCATCAATAACGGCTATTAATTTTCTGTGTAACTGAGAACGGCTCATTGCAATTTTTTCAGCAAATACCTCTACACTAAAATTGTCGTCGGATAAATTTAAATTTATTATTTGAATCGCATTTTTAAGAAATTGCTTATCAATTGAAGTTATTTTTTCATCTCTAATTTCAAAAATTCCTTCTTTTTTAAAATGTTCGCGTAGTCTTTTCCGCTGCTCAATCAAGTTTCTTATTCTCACTTGCAGTTCTTCGGCATCGAATGGTTTCATCATATAATCATCAGCACCAATTTGCAGCCCTTCAATTTTATCTTGATCCGAAGCTTTAGCCGTCAAAAGAACAACTGGAATATGGCTTGTTTTTTCATCTGTCTTCAGTTTTTCTAATAATTCGAATCCATCCATTTTCGGCATCATTACGTCACTTATTATAATATCAGGAATATACTGAAGTGATTTTTCTAGTCCGTCACTTCCATCAACC
>JAADIB010000208.1 GCA_013151565.1 Chlorobiota bacterium | reverse complement strand
TCGATAAATATTTGGGTAAAGATTTTATTTGGTACCCTGTTCTCGGCAACCACGAAGAAGAAACTGAAAGCGACATGGCATATCTTCGTGAATATAATAAGGGTGGCGATAAACTTCCTTACATTGTGAACAAAGGACCGGAAGGAACAGAAGAAACAATGTATTCATTTGATTATGGGAATTCTCATTTTGTTGTTCTTAATGAATATTACGACGGTAAGTGTGATGTTTGTGTTGACGGAGATATAAACGATCCGATTTATAAGTGGCTAAAAGCCGACTTAGAGAAGACAGATAAGACCAACATTTTCATTTTTGGTCATGAACCGGCATTTGTACAGCCTGATGAATACAGTGGTCGTCTTCGTCATAAAGGTGATAGTCTTGATAAATACAGAAAGAGCCGCGATCGATTCTGGAAATTATTGGAAGATGAAAAAGTTACTGCGTATTTCTGCGGACATACACATAATTACAGCAAAATTTTAGTAAATAATGTCTGGCAGATTGATGCCGGTCATGCGCGCGGTGCAGAAGACAAAGGCGCTCCAAGCACGTTTTTAACTGTTGATATTGACGGTTGACGGCAGTGAGGTTACTGTAACAGTATACCGTAATATCAATGACAGTAACTTTAACTACAAGGATATTGTAAAAACTTATAGGATTAAATAAATCTTTTTTAATGTTTGTTTTTATTGGAGAATATTGATAAATATTCTCCAATATAATTTTAGAATCAGTGCAAATCCGTATTATCCGTTATATCTGTGTTCTATTTTCTTTGTTATTCCAGATAGTTTATAAACAATTTTAAAGTGACTATCATCAATAAAGCCTATGCGTTACAGCAAAGATAAAATTGATTACAACCAGGTAATTAATAATTTGGTTTGCTATGAATAATTTACCTAATTCTTTGCTGTCGCTTTCAAGCTGATTGTTCTTAAATTTTTCTCTTACTTTTTTTGAATTCGGAATAACCATAACCGTTGTTAATATTAATATTATCAAAAATATGATCTGTTTTGTTGCCAGCCAATGATTTGCTGTCATATCAAAAAAACCGTATTGGCTCCTCATTGTAACCATTAATATCCCGGTGATCAAAATACCAAGTGACCCAATGATTCCGAATACATTTGTAAGTTTTAGATAGGTTGTAATTTTGTCAAAGTCGAATTTTTTTTGGATCTGTTTTCTGAAAGTTAACTCAAAAAGAAAAAATGCAAGCCAAATGCCTGCAAAAAGTATATGAAATGTGACTAATGTTGGGTACATATTTCTTCTTTCTATTTATTTGAAATTTTATTTTGATTTAGTTTGACTGTTAGTCCACAAACAAGGTCGGTTCTTTTTTATAAACATCTTCAATTGAAACAAAATCTCCAAACAAAGTACCGGATGTAGCTTTGGTGATCTTAACTTTTACATAATCACCGATTTTAACATCATTGCCAACCGGTAAAATAACGGTTTTATTATCATCGGTTCTACCGGCAAAAAAATCGTCCGACTTTTTACTTTTATTTTCAACAAGTACAATTTCCTTTGTCCCAATCAACTCTTGATTTATTTCGTAAGAGATCTTCTGCTGAATATCAATTATCTCAGTCAATCTTCTTGATTTCACTTCTTCGGGAACATCATCTTCCATTTTGTATGCTTTGGTTCCTTCGCGCGGAGAATACTTGAACATGAAAGCACCATCGTAGCGGACGTTTTTCATCACGTCCAATGTCATTTGATGCTCTTCTTCGGTTTCGGTAGGAAATCCGGCGATGATATCTGTTGAAAAACTTACTCCCGGAATGATTTTCCGCGCACGTTCTATTATTCCAAGATAATGTTCAATCGTATATGTACGATTCATTCCCTCCAATATTTTGTTGGAACCTGACTGCACCGGGAGGTGAATATAATTACAAATATTGGAATTATCTGAAATTGTATAGAGTAATTTATCCGATAGATCTTGCGGGTGCGACGTCGTGAATCTAATTCGCATTAATCCATCTACTTCTGCACAAGCGGCGAGCAAATCGGAAAAATCTTTTTCGCCATCTATATAGGAATTTACATTTTGTCCAAGTAATGTCACTTCTCTGAATCCTCTCTCCGAAAGGGATTTTACTTCCTCGACAATGGAGGCAAGAGTTCTGCTCCTTTCTCTTCCGCGGGTGTAAGGCACAACACAGTAAGTGCAGAATTTATCACATCCGCGCATTACTGATATCCAAGCGGAAAGTCCTTCTTCGCGGTATGGTTCAATATCTTCGTACGTTTCTGTGCGGGAGAGTTTAACGCCAATTCCTTTTTCCCCGGTTAAAGCATGATCGATGAATTCGGGCAGTCTTCTGTACTCATCCGGTCCTACAACAAGATCAACCATTTTCTTCTGCTCAATCAATTCGTCGCGCAGACGTTCAGCCATGCAGCCGAGGACTCCAATTACCAGATTTGAATTTTTCTGTTTGAGTGTTCCTATATTGCCGAGTCTGCCGTGAATACGCTGTTCGGCATTATCTCTAACGGAGCATGTATTCAAAAATACTACATCCGCTTCATTCATCTCATGTGTCAGAGAGTATCCTTGTTTACCTAAAATTCCCATCACAACTTCAGAATCAGCTAAGTTCATCTGACAGCCGTAGGTTTCTATATATACTTTTTTGTCCATTATTCAAATAACCTTTCTTTTTATAGGAACGCAGATATTTATGATTTTTTATGATCAGCGCAGATCATAATTATCATAACAAATCTGTGTGCCATTAAAATTTTAACTTACAAATATACTCAAATTTACAAATAACTAAGATACTTTGTATTTTTCTATGTAAGTTTTATTACTAAAATAATCGGTTTTTATCATGGCAGATCAAGATAGTTTAAAATGTAAAGCAGCTGAAAAAGCAGTTGAACACATAGAATCGGGGATGGTTATGGGTTTTGGAACCGGTTCAACTTTTAATCATGTTCTTTTTATTCTATCAGAAAAATTAAAAGCCGGTGAGATTGATAATATAGTTGGTGTTCCGACTTCAGAAAAGACACTTGCATTAGCACAAGAGTTAAATATTCCGTGCGGAACACTTTCAGAATATCCCGTACTTGATCTGACAATTGACGGAGCGGATGAAGTTGATAATAAGTTAAATCTTATCAAAGGCGGTGGCGGCGCTTTACTGCGGGAAAAGATAATTGCCCAGGCAAGTAAGAAATATTTTATCATTGTTGACGAATTGAAACTCTCTGATCACCTTGGAGAAAAATGGGCTATCCCTATAGAAATAATCAAAATAGCTTTGGAAGTAGAGACTAATTATTTGCAATCGCTTGGGGCAGAAGTTAAACTACGAAAAAACAAAAATGATGAACCTTTTATAACAGATGAAGGAAATTATATTCTTGATGCGAACTTCGGCGTAATTAAAAATCCAAAGAAACTAGCTAAAAAATTGAATAAACGTGCGGGCATAGTTGAGCATGGTTTATTTCTCAACTTGGCTGATCAAGTTATAGTCGCTTCTGATAAAGGCATCAAAATCCTGTCTAAATGATTTTATTGGTCTCAACCGGAGTTAAAACTATACATCTTACTTAAGTTTCTAAAAATTTAGAATTAAAAAACAAATATCAAAATAGAAATAATAAATAAATAACAAGTCACAATTTCACAAAACACAAAGAATTATACAGAAACAATTATGAAATACAAAAGGGATATGTTTTAAAATTGGAATTTGAAACTTGGTAATTATTTGTATTTTATAATTTGCTTTTTGGTGCAACGAATTTTATTCGTAGCCAAACCTATGGACTTGCAGTCCATATTGGTTTAGTTTTTCTTCAAAATAATTTCAGCATAGACCGGCAGATGATCCGACGGGTATCTTAAATCTTTCGAATCGCTGAGAACAGCATACTTTTCCACTTCGATATTTCCCTTACTCACAAAAATATAATCGATTCGCTTGGTTACCGGTTTATCAAATTTAAAACCGTTGAACGTTCCGGTTGGTCCGAATACAACTTTACTGCTTACAGATTTTGTATCATTCATCTGAGTCGATAAATATTTTATCGCTTCACTCTCCGGTTCAAGATTAAGATCACCCATAAAAACAACCGGAAGATTTTCCTTATTCAACTCTTTGATTTTTTTAATTATCAATTTGGCACTGTTCTTTCTAGCCTCTACGCCACGGTGATCGAAGTGAGTATTGAATATCCAGAGTTTCTCTTTTGTCGTTTTGTTTTCAAAAAGTCCGTAAGTACAAATTCTATTTAATGCTGCATCCCATCCTTTTGAAGGGATATCGGGAGTTTCGGACAGCCAGAAAGTAGAATATTTAATTGGTGCAAACTTTTCGGAATTGTAAAAAATCGCACTGAATTCTCCCTCTGATTTTCCATCGTTTCTTCCAATTCCAATATAATTATATTGTGAAAGCGTATTGTCAATAAAAGAGATCTGATGCGCCAAACCTTCTTGTGTCCCTAAAAAGTCCGGTTCATAAAATTTGATTTGATCCGTCAAAAACTCTTTTCGATTATCCCAGCGGTTTTCTCCATCGTTAGGATTATCATATCGAATGTTATATGTTATTACTTTTATCGTTTGAGCGGAAATGATGTTCAGTATTCCGAATGAAATGAACAGAAGCAAAAGAATCTTTTTCATTTTTTCTCCTAAATTGAAATATAATAATTATAGAATAGAAAATATTCAACGATCAAACTTAACTAATATTTGATGAAGATGGAATTGAACTTCAAATTAAACTATATGAAACATTAATAACTCTTCGATATACAATAGGAGATGATTATAAAAAAAACCTCGAGGTTTTGGAAGTAAATAAGTTAGAAAATTAATAAATTGAATAAGCAGTATTATAGTAATTAAGTTATAAAACCTCTAAGGTTTGGTTAAACAAAAATTGCAAACGATAATATATCGCTCTTTTTAACAGTTACGATTTTTTTTAATTTGAACGAGAACTGCTCCAACAGCAGCAATTACCATCCCGATGCCTTCCTGAAATGAAATATTCTCATCAAGAAAAAACCACGCCAGAACAGCAATCTGGATTAACATAGTTCCATTAATTATGCTTGATTCCATAGCTGTAAGAGTGCGAAGAGTTAAGTTCCATAATGTAAATGCAAAAGCAGTGTTAACAACAGCCAACCAAATTAAAAACATCCAAGTCTTAAAACTTATTTCGGGGAAACCATCCATAGAAATTCCGATAGAAATTAAAATTATTGCACCAACTCCCATACTTATAAAAGTTATTACTAACGGACTAATATCTTTATTTCTGTTAATGTCTCTTCCAATTATAGACGAACCGGCATTTGCCAAGACCCCGATGAACATTACTAATAATCCAATACTCTGATTTCCAATTAATGAAATCGGGAAGAAATATGTAATAATTCCTACAATAAATAAAACCGAACCAAACCATTGGAGAATTGAAGGTTTTTCGCTTAGTAAAAATATTCCCATTACGGCGACAATTAAAGGTGTGAAGTTGAGCATTAAACTTACTGTTACAGAAGGAAGTAATGATAAACCTAAAAATTGTGCACCTTGAGTAAAAGTATAAAAGACAAAACCGAGAAGAATCAATTTTTCCCATTGTACTTTTTTCAACTGTTTTATTTCGTTTATGTATTTTCTTTTAGCAATAAAAGGGGTAAAGCAGAGAAAAGCTATTATATAACGTAACCCGGCATAAGTTATTGGTGGAATTTCAATTAGACCCCACTTAATAATGATGAATGAAGTCGACCATAAAAATGTAACAAACAGAGCTTGAATAATGGAAATTATGTGTGCAGATTTACTTTTCGTCATTTTTATCTCTTCCAAGTAAAACCGAAGCTTTTAAAAAGGATTTTTATTTGCTGAGACTCAAAATAGTTTTTTGAAATATAATTTCCTAAGCAGGTTTCAAAATTTGCTAATACTAAAACAAAAATAAAAAATAAATTGGAACTTATTAAAAATTGGATTGTATCACTTAATTGTTATTATTTTGTTTATTGAATTTATTTTTTGTTCTTGTTAATTTTGCCGAATTAAAAATTAGATTAAGATATTATGAAAATTACAGTATCAAACTTAACTAAGAAGTACGGCTCTCAAAGAGCAGTTGACAACATATCATTTGAAGTGCAAACCGGCGAAGTCCTTGGATTTTTAGGTCCTAACGGGGCTGGCAAAACAACCACAATGAAAATAATTACGTGCTTTATGGCGCCATCCGATGGCGATGTAATGGTAGGTGATTTTTCAATTTTAGAGCATCCCGAAGAAGTGAAGAAAAACATAGGGTATCTCCCGGAAAACAATCCTCTGTACGAAGATATGCCGGTGCTCGAATATTTGGAATATGTAGCAGAACTTCAGGGGGTTCCGAAAGAAAAAATTCAAGAGCGTGTTATCGAAATGGTTGTACTTACGGGATTGAATGTAGAGAAACACAAAAAGATCGGCGAGCTTTCAAAAGGGTATCGCCAAAGAGTTGGTCTAGCGCAAGCAATGATCCACGATCCCGAAATTCTTATCCTCGATGAACCGACAACCGGACTTGACCCGAACCAGATCATAGAAATCAGAAAACTTATCAGAGAACTTGGCAGAAGTAAAACCGTGATTCTCAGCACACATATTTTATCGGAAGTGGAAGCAACTTGCGATAGAATATTGATCATTAATGATGGGAAGATTGTAGCTGATGGAACGGCGGAGGTTTTGAAACAGCAGGCTGAAGGTGAAGAAATGCTTCGAGTTCAAATTGCCGATGCACCCAATAATGACGAGGTTATTTCTTCGCTGATGGAACTCGAAAGAGTTATTCTGGTTGATCCGATAAAAGAACTTGAAAACGGATTTATGATAAACTGTAAAGAGAGCGCGGAAACACGGAAAGAGATATTCAAACTCTGTGTTTCAAAGAACTGGATACTTACACAAATGACTCCTATTGAAACTAAACTTGAAGATATATTTAGAGAACTAACAACAAACTGATAGTGCGATGAACAAAGTATGGACAATATCAAAGCGTGAATTGAGATCATTTTTTGATTCTCTTATAGCTTATATTTTAATAATAGTCTTTCTCGGATTAAGCGGTTTCTTCACTTGGCTCTACGGTTCCGATGTGTTTTTCGTGGGGCAGGCAACGCTCCAGCCTTTTTTCTCAATTGCATATTGGACGCTATTCTTTTTTATCCCGGCACTGACTATGCGCATGATCTCCGATGAAAAGAAAACGGGAACGATCGAATTATTATTCACAAAACCGATCACTGATTGGCAGCTTGTATTAGGAAAATTTTTAGCTAGTCTTGAACTAATTGCAATTGCGCTACTGTTCTCGCTTCCATATTATATTTCAGTTTGGATGATCGGTCCAATCGATCACGGCGCTGTTTGGTGCGGATATTTCGGAATGATATTGATGAGTATGGCTTTGATAGGCATAGGGTTATTTGCAAGCAGTATTACAAGCAATCAAATTGTAGCGTTTCTCCTTTCATTATTTATCGGCGTCTTTTTCTTAATAATATTTGATGTCTTGGCGAACAGCTTTACCGGAGTAACCGGGCAATTTTTCAGTTATTTGAGTTTGTCAAATCATTATGGCTCAATATCAAGAGGAGTTATCGATTCGCGTGATTTGATTTACTTTTTATCAATAGCATTTTTCGGTCTTTTTCTTGCACAATCTGTTCTTTCGAAAAGAAATATAGTTGAGTAGAATTGATATGTTAACACAAAAAAAATTAAGAACAAATATTTTATTGGTATTCGTCATTCTTGTCCTTCTGAATTTAGTTGGCGACAAATTATTTTTCAGATTGGATTTTACCGCTGATCAGCGTTACAGTTTAAGTGATGCGACTAAAAGCATCCTTAAAGATCTGAATGAACCCGTAACCGTAACAGCTTACTTCTCCGAAGATCTGCCGCCTAATGTTGCAAAAGTAAGACAAGATTTTCGCGATCTTTTAATTGAGTACGGCAGTTATTCCGACGGAATGGTTGTTTACGAGTTTATCAACCCGAACGAAGATCAAGAGAGTGAAATGAAAGCTCAGCAGAATGGTATTCGTCCGATTATGATAAATGTAAGAGAACGCGACCAGGTAAAACAGCAGAGAGCGTATCTTGGCGCAGTAGTTGAGCTTGGCGATAAAAAGGAAGTAATTCCATTTATCCAGCCCGGCGCAGCAATGGAATTCGCTTTGTCGTCAAACATTAAAAAGCTATCGGTTGATAATAAACCAACCGTTGCATTTTTGCAAGGTCAAGGTGAACCAACTTTAGAAGCTCAAAAAGAAGTTGTAAAATCACTTTCGGTAATGTATAAAGTTGATACTTTGAGCTTTGACGAAAACAGGGGAGTTCCCGCAACGATAAGCACTGTTGCTGTTATAGCGCCGAAAGATTCAATCCCGGATTACGTTTTCAAGCATCTTGATGATTTTCTTGCTCGAGGCGGAAATTTGTTGGTCACAGTTCAAAATATTAAAAGTGATTTAACAACCGCAAGACTCGATTTAATGTCGACCGGATTAAGCGATTGGCTTAAAACCAAAGGACTAAAGATCGGGAAAGAAGTTCTGATAGATAACAACAGCGGTAGTATAATGGTAAGGCAGCAGCAGGGAATATTCACAATGAATACACCTGTTAAATTTCCTTATCTGCCGATAATTACTAACTTTGCCAAGCATCCGATAACAGAAGGTTTGGAATCAGTGATGTTTCCGTTCTCTTCAACAATTGAACTTGCCCCGGTTGATACATCGGTCTTTATGCTGCCGTTAGCGGTCAGTTCAGATATTTCGGGAACAAGAACGCTTCCGCTAACGTTTAATATCGAGAAAAAATGGCACAAGCAGGATTATGGTAAAAGCACTCTTCCTGTTGCCGTTGCTCTTGAAGGAAAATTATCCGGAGGTAAAAAATCTAAAATGGTTGTGTTTAGCTGCGGTGATTTTGCAGTTAACGGAGTGGGTGAAAAAGCTCAGCAGCTTCAGCCTGATAATGTTAGTCTGCTAGTCAATTCAATTGACTGGTTATCGGATGATACAGGTCTAATAGAACTCAGAACAAAGGGAGTTTCTTCCAGACCGATTAATCCATCATTGGAAGAAAGCACAAAAACCATAATCAAATATGTCAATTTCCTATTGCCTATTTTACTGATAATTCTTTATGGTCTTTACAGAGCACAAAAGAGAAGAAAAAAGAGAAACAAAATTAAGTCGACTGATTATGTCAAATAAAACATTAATAATAGTATTAGCCATATTAGCTGTTATAACTGTGATAATTTATTTCCCTTCCGGGAATAAGACTGAAAGATCATTCAAAACGAATTTGGTTGATATTGATTCATCGGCTGTTACTGAAATTATCATATCACCAAAGTCCATGAAAGGTAAATCATTCAAGGTTTTTAAAGACGGAAATGACTGGAAAGTTACTCTTGAAAATGGTAAAACTGCAATAGTGCCCAAGGATAAGGCAAAGAGATTAATTGATCAGATTTTAACCATTAAACCTAAAAGACTGGCTGGGCGTAGTAAAGCTAAGTGGTCAGAATTTGAGGTTGATGATTCTTCTGCTACAAGAATAGTCGTTAAGGAAGGTGGAAGCACAACGCTTGATATTATGATAGGAAAATTTCTGTTCCAGCAGCCGCGAAGCGTTTCGACATATGTAAGATTGAGTGATGATAACGATGTTTACTTGGTCGATGGTTTCCTCTCGATGTCGTTCAATCAAAAACCGAATTCGTACCGTGATAATATTGTAATCAAGGGTGATCGTAATATCTGGGATAAGCTTGTTTTTAATTATTCAGCTGATAGTTCGTTCCAGATGACCAAAGTTGACGGCAAGTGGATGAGTAATAATACAAAACTTGATTCTGCAAAAACGGCGAAGTATCTTAGTCAATTATCAAGACTTACAAATTCAAATTACATAGATGATTTTAACCCGGAATCAAAATCACCTGATTATGAATTGATAATCAGCGCTCATGACAGTACAATTGCAACTGTTAACGGTTATCAAGTTGATTCGTTATTTGTAGTTAATTCATCTATGAACAAAGAATCCTTTTTCGATGCTTCAAAAAACAAATTCATGGAAAAATTGTTTATCGGGTTGAATTCATTAAAGTAAGAAATTTTTAATAGTGTTCATTAGTAACATACAAAAGTTTATATTACTAATGAACACTTTTCCTTCCTTAAAAATTAAATAGAATTTATCTGCATAGATCTGTTCAATCAGAAGTCTATTATTTTGTTTAAATTATACTCTGGAATTACCAAACTTTAATGCTATAGCTTCGTCTAAAAAATTGGTAAAAAATGTAAATTTTAAAAAGAAATAGAAATGCACAAAAACAGAATATTTATAGCTTTATCAATTATTGTTGTATTGCTTTTAAGCGGTTGCCAGAAAGCGGAATACGAAGTTCCTATTATTCCATTGGAAGATTTCTTTAGAAATCCTCAAAATACTCATTTTGAATTATCCCCTGATGGAAAATACATCGCATCTCTAAGACCGTGGAAGAACCGGCTGAATATTTTCATTCAAAAAACCGGTAATGATAGCCTAACACAGATCACAAATTCAGAGAAACGTGATATTACTAAGTTCTTTTGGGTTAGTAACGAGAAAATTTTGTATTTGCAGGATGTTAATGCAAACGATAATTATTCTCTCTTCTGTATTAATATTAATGGAGGCAAATCAAAAAAGCTGACTTCATCAAAAAATTCAACTACATATATAATCGATGATCTTCCAGATTATGAAGACGAAGTGATCATCCAGACCAATGAACGAAATTCCAAGATGTTTGATGTTTACCGATTGAATATTACTACCGGTAAAAAGAAACTTATCGGACAGAATCCGGGAAATATAACCAAATGGCTTACAGATTTTAACGGGAAATTGCGTGTTGCGATCTCTACTGACGGGGTTAATCAAAACATCTTGTATAGGAAAAAGGAAAGTGATGATTTTAAGGTTGTCAAAAGACTTAACTTCAAAAATGAGTTTTTCCCGATTCTATTTACATCAGATAACAAATATGTTTATGTCCTATCAAATGAAAAAGGCGATCGCTTAGCCTTGATCAAATATGATCTCGAGAACAATTATGAATTGGAACTGATTTATGAACATCCTGAAGTTGATATTGAACATGTAAAATATTCGTCAAAGAAAAAAAAGATTGTTGGAGTTTCGGTTATAACAGACAAACGTGAGTATTATTTCTGGGATGTAGAGCGAGAAAGACTCCAGAAAAATCTTGAAAGGAGATTACCTGGCAAAGAGGTAAATG
>JAADIB010000266.1 GCA_013151565.1 Chlorobiota bacterium | reverse complement strand
AGACAAAGAAGATGATATTGCTTAAGTAAAATTCTGGTTGCTAGATTCTGGTTGCTGGAAATAAGCATCTAGAATCTAGCATCAAGTATCCTAAACTATTTAAACAACAACTTATAATCTTTCTCTTTTCCTTTTTCAACCCACTCTTTAGGAATGATCTTCCAATTATTATCAGTTTTGGGATTGACCGTTCCTTTCTTTTCAATCCACTTCATCATGTAAAATCTAAGGTCTTTTTCTGTGGATGTAATTACTCTCTTAGCTAATTCATCTTTAGGAATTTTGGCGCCGATTGTAAGATGTCCGCCGCCGCCGTTACCGCGGTAAGAGTTAAGAGCGACTTTATACATTTTGTTCAAATCGAAATTACTGCCATCGGACATAGATGTTATTGTAATCCTTTCACCCGCCGGTTTGGAAACGTTAACCGTATAATTTATTCCTTCTGCCGACTCGAAATTATAAAACCTTCCCTCAAGCATTGGCGAGTTTGAACGCTCCGACCATTTTAAGTTTCCATTCTCATCTTTTCTGAATTTCAATAAGTCGTCATTTTCATCTTTCATTTGGTTAAACCATTTGCCGGCGCTGTATTCCAAGATATCTTTTATCTCTTTGCCGGATAGGCTCATTGTGTATAGTAAGTTCTCATACCTGTAAAGTTTGAACATATCCCTTACATAAATTTTACCCTTCTTAATTTCAGTATTGAAAGTTAATGGAGCGGCAAGTGAGATTTCCGCTTTAGAAATATCAAGTTGAATTGTATGGATCAGATCCACAAAAGGGGAATCACCGAAAAGTGCATCTCTAGACGAAATCGTCTTTGAGAAAACACCAATTTCTTTTGACACATATTTTTTTACTTCTTCAAATTGAGGATTGAATTTTTTAAGGAATCCCGAATCCGACTCATAATCTTTGGAGTCAATTAATTTTCCTGTGATATTTTTATCCCAAGCGCTTTGTGCTTTGTCAAAAGTTAAAACAGCTGATACCTCGGCAAATACACGGGCAGAACTTGTTCCGCCAATAAGTAAAACATTTTCTCCCGTTGGATTTTTTACGTACTCATTCCACCCGTGATGATCATGCCCGGCAAAGACAATATCAAAACCCGGAACTTGTTCGGCAACTAATTTTGTCGCATTCTCGTTTTTATAAGTCTGGGCGGTTTGCCCGTTATAATTTGGATTAACACCGGAATGAAATAATCCGACCATAACATCAGGATGCTCTTTCTCTTCAATTATCGGCACCCATTTTTTTGCGGTTTCAATCATATCGTCAAATCTCATTCCCGCCCAAATTTTTTGAGGAAGCCAATTCGGTATTGCTGGAGTGATCAATCCAAGTATTGCAATCTTGATTCCCTTTCGTTCAATAACAGTATAAGGCTTGAAATAAGGTTTGCCGGTTTTTACATCAACCGAGTTTGCCGAGAGCCATGGGAAATTCAATTCCTTAACAAATTTATCATAAACAGGATGACCCGTTTCTATGTCATGATTTCCAACGGAACCGGCGTCATATTTCATATAGTTCATAACTTGCGCATAAAGATGTGGTTCGTTTGTATTTTCAAAATTGTAATAGTACACAGCCGGTGTGCCTTGAAGTATATCGCCGTTACTCAGTAGTATTACCGCTTGAGTAGTGTCGTCTCGCTGCTGCTCAACATATGTATAGATCTGAGCTAGTGAATGATTGGTTGGCTTCATGTTTGTAAAATCATAAGGGAAGATAGCGCCGTGTGTGTCGGTTGTTTCGATGATCTTCAGTTTTACTGTCTGACCGGCTGATAGGGAAATTAATAATAAAATTATTACTGAGGTTTTTATAAGAAATTTATGCACTGACCTGTTCATATTTTTTCCAATAAAAGTTATTCTTAAATCAACTGCAATATTATAAAAATTCGGTTAAGATTGAAATGGGTTGAAGTTATAATGTTTTTGAGATTATAAGTTTATAAAAATCTCCGAGGTTTGAAAAAATAAAATATATTTGACAGTGTTTATTTGTCTATTTATAACGAAGTCATGATCACACCGTGACTTCACTTATTTACCTCAATCCTCTTCTTTTCAGCAGAGGTTCAATGCTCGGTTCTTTTCCTCTGAATTTTTTGTAGAGTTCCATGGCATCTTCGGTTCCACCGGCAGAGAGAATATAATTTTCTGTATTTGGCAGCTAAATCTTTATTGAGAACATTGCCGCTTTCAACAAATGCATTGAATGCATCCGCATCAAGTACTTCTGACCAGAGGTAACTATAATAACCGGCAGAATATCCACCTGAGAAAATATGATTGAAGTATGTACTTCTGTAACGCGGTTTTATTTCCGGAATAAGTTCGATTTTTGACATTGATCTATTTTCAAACTTGTTGACATCCAACTTGGTTTCTTTGGTTATTGTGTGCCAGTCCATATCTAGATATGACGCGGCAGTATATTCAACAGTAGCAAAACCTTGATTGAAGAGACTTGATTTTACAATCTTGTCAACCAGCTCTTTTGGAATTACCTTGCCAGTTTTAAAGTGTTTAGCATATGATTTCAATACATCAGGATGAAGCGCCCAGTTTTCCATAACTTGAGATGGAAACTCTACAAAATCTCGCGGGGTTTCGGTTGCCGCGACTGACGGATAAGTACAGTTCGAAAGAAGTCCGTGAAGCGCATGCCCAAACTCATGGAAGAGTGTTTCAACCTCGTCAAGACTGAGTAGAGCCGGTTTATCTCCAGTTGGTTTAGAGAAATTACCAACATTGTAAATTATCGGTGTTATCATCTTCCCGTCTTTTTTATGCTGGCGTCTGAACTCATCCATCCATGCACCAGAGCGCTTACTTGCGCGCGGGAAGTAATCTGTATATAGAATTCCAATATGTTTCCCGTTTGCTTCTTTCACTTCAAATACTTTTACGTCGGGATGATATTTTTGGATATCGTCCCTTTCAACAAATTGAATTCCGAATAGACTTGTTGCCAAGCCAAACACACCGTTTATCACATTGTTCACTTCAAAATAGGGGCGGAGTTCGTTTTCATCCAAATCATATTTTTCTTTTTTTACTTTCTCAGCGTAATACCACCAATCCCATGATTTCAACTTGAAGCTATTTCCTTCAGCCTCTATCATCTTCTGCATTTCGTCGCGCTCGGATTTTGCTCTTGCTAAAGCGGGCTTCCAGACTTTATCCAACAGGTCGTAAACATTCTTAGGTGTTTTAGCCATTTGTTCGTCCAGCACATAATCTGCATGAGTTTTATATCCGAGCATATTAGCCCGTTTTAATCTTAATAAAACGATCTTTGTAAGAATCTTCTTGTTGTCCAATTCATCGTTATGATCGCCTTTCATAAAGTAGGCAGTATATATCTTTTCTCTCAAAGCTCTGTTGGTTGAGTATTGCAGAAAAGGGATCATGCTCGGTTTCTGAATCGTGAATACCCATTTGTTTTTGTAACCTTTTTCTTTTGCTGTTTCTGCCGCTGTTGATTTTATGCTTTCCGAAAGACCGTCAAGGTCTGCTTCGTTATCAATTACTAATTCGAATTTATTATTTTCTGCAAGAACATTTTCCCCGAATTTTAGTGAAAGGAGCGAGAGTTCCTTGTTGATATTTCTGAAATTCTCCTTGTCTTGGTCGCTTAGATCAGCGCCGCCGCGGACAAAATCTTTATAATATTTATTCAGCAAAGTCTTTTGCTCTGTTGTTAAATCCAATTCGTCTCTCTTGTTGTAAACAGCTTTAATTCTGCCGAATAATGATGCATTCAGATTTATATCATCTTGATGCTTTGACATCATTGGTACAACCTCTTTAGAGATTGCCTGAAGTTCGTCACTGTTC
>JAADIB010000430.1 GCA_013151565.1 Chlorobiota bacterium | reverse complement strand
ATTCCAGAATTTGGCCAAGGACTGCGGCAATTGCAGAGCGGCTCTGGTCAAGTCAATCGATGAATGATGTTGATGATATGTATAAGCGTTTGAGTAGAATCAGTTTTCTACTTGAAGAACTCAACTTAACGCACATAAAAAATTATGATATGATGCTTCGCAGGTTAACCAATAAGCAGAGCATTAAAGAACTGAAAATATTAGTTGATATAATTGAACCGGTAAAAATTTATACACGTCATAGTCAGGGAGTAAAATATACTCAGTATTCACCATATACGCGAGTCGCTGATGCTGCTCACCCCGAGTCAGATCGTGCACGAAAATTTAATAAATGTGTTCAAGAGTATCTTACATCAAAAGATATAGAAAAAGAAAAAGTGATAAAATATTGGCTGGATACTTGGAGAAATAACCATGAAAAACTTTTACCTATAATTTCTCAGTCGCCGATTATTAAAGAGATAGAACCCCTCTCTCAAAACTTAACCGACATTTCGCAAGTTGGCTTGGAAGCATTAGTATTATTAAGAGAAGGAACTTCCGCGCAAACAAAATGGCTGGATAAAGCAAACGCTTTGATTGAATCAGCAAAAGAACCTTATGGACAAACAGAGATTCATGTAATTGAAGGCATTGAAAATTTAGTTAAAGCTACTGAATAAAATAGAAGAGTATACGGGTAACTTTTAAATAAATGTTAACCATACTTATTGAATTTATTTTTCACTGAGTTTTAAAATCAGGTCAAACTCTTTTTTCTCAATGGGCATAACGGATAAGCGGTTTCCTCTTTGTACGAGGCGCATATTCTGCAGTTTGGAATGTTCCTTTATTTCCTTTAATGTTACAGGACGTTTGAATTTTTTAATTAACTTAATATCAACCATCATCCAAGTTGGATTATCCTCTTTACTTTTGGGGTCAAAGTGTTTTGCCTCCGGATCGAATGCAGTAAAATCCGGATATCCTTCTTTTACTACTTCGCAAACCCCAACAACGGCAGTAGGTTCAGCATTACTGTGATAAAATAAAACCAGATCGCCTTTCTTCATATCATCTCGCATAAAATTACGTGCTTGGTAATTTCTAACTCCATCCCAGTGTGTTCTTTTATCTTTAACTAAATCATCAATTGAATATGCATTAGGTTCGGATTTAACTAACCAATATTTTTTTGCCATTTCACTTCTCCAAGTTTAATTTTTATTCAATTAATATAATTACTTTAAAATCAATTGTTTACTAATTTAATGTAATTTCATATGTTTAATTATATTATTTGATAATTATTGTAATTTCTACTATGAGTGAAAAAGAGAAAATAACAGTGGAGATTAATGTATCTCCAAAAGAACTTCATATTGAACACCCAACTTGTTCGAGAGGACATTCATTAAAATGTGATAAGGTAAAAATTCACAATTTTTCATCGATCAAAGTTAAAGCCAAAGCAAATGGCGAGGAAGGGTTTATGTATATAGACCCAATTTACGGAAGCTTTGATAATATTATTGAGGGAATGCAAATTCCCGACGGAGTTATAGTTGAACTTTTTTGTCCGGAGTGTGATGAAAGTTTAACTATATCTGGTGAAAATTGTAAAATTTGTTCAGCCCCTATGTTTGTCTTTCATCTGCCAAAGAATAGTATAGTGGAAGGATGTCTAAGAAAAGGCTGTATGTTCCACGAACTGAAAATCGTTAACGCAGACCAGCAGCTTGCTCGTTTATTTGAGGAAAGAATGCTGCTGTAAGACATTATTTTATACGAATTTCCTTTATTATTGGTTTCTATTCAAATATTTTTATTAAGTAAAAGTAGTAAATATATTCTTTGAAATTAGTAATAATTACTTCTCGATTTTTTCATTAGTAAGTAATACTTTTTCAGTTGGTAATAATTACGGTTCAAGAATTATCACAATTGAAAAATGGGCTATTTCCAGCATTTTTGTATATTAGGGTAGTTAAAAAATTTAACTGGCATAAAATATGTTGGTGTTAGTTGATAAATTAAATATTCTAATTATATTTGTATATAACATCTTTTATTTAATATATAAGAATTAAACAAGAGGAGGTAAAAATTGACGGCACGTAAGAGAGAGCCGCTTCACCAACCGAAAACCGCAGTCGGTAAATTCATGGCTAACAAATTTATACCGAGATATGCTAACAAAGTAATGGGGTTAGTTTATTTAGGTGCGGCTATATTAATTATTATCGTAGGTCTTAGAGGTTTGGGATCACTTGCCGGAACAGTTGGTATAATTCCTTCTTTTCTAATTGGTCCGGATAACAAGATAGACCCTTATTGGGTTATGTTTGCACTGTTGCTTGAATTCGGTATGCTGTTGATACTTGGAATAGTGACGTTTTATACGCCATCTGAATATATTGATATAATTCATACAGATGAGGGAGACTCTGATATCAGGGGGTCTGCAAAAGATCTAAAGAACGAAATAAGAGAATTGAAAGACTTTGCTGATGAAGAGTTAAGAGTTGTGGAAGATTATGTTGAAAAATTTGATTCACTTTCTAAGAAAGTAAGAGAGATCCAGCTATCGAATATTCAAGCAATTTCTAAAATGAAAGAAACAATCGATAACTGATGTAAGATCAAAATTAGGGGAAAATTACTGAATGCAAAAAAACATGATATATTTTGTGATGTACTTAGTACTCATCGTTGAGTTACTTATTGTCATCACTGAGCGAGATGAATTAGATGAAAAAGAAAGTTTAATCCGCGATAAAATGTTGAACACTCTTGCTGAATCTTACAAGCAGCCATTGGTATTAACAATTCCACAGCGAACTTCTGATTACAATTTAAAATCGAAAGAACCATTAAAAGTAGTTCTAACTCCTGTTGGTGTTGTGTCCACAAGTGAAAAGAAGAATTTAGAATTTTTTATAAATATCGATAAGAAATCTAAATACAAACCAACCGGTTGGCCAAAAGGCGGGCTTACTTTAAATAATTCAACAAAGAATTTCAAACTTATAAGAGAAAATGGAAATGCAGTTTTCATAGCAAATTTTAAAAAAGAAGGTAGATATAAATTTACTGCATATTGCAAGCTTGAGCATGAGTTCCCTGATTATTTGCCTTCATATTTGTTGGATTCACTTAAAGCAAGAGTGGGTGAGTTTAAAGTTGCAAAAAGTAACACAGAAAAATTTTCAGTAAAAGCATCTACTCTTGGCGGAGTTAAGAAGAAAAGAGCAGAAATTTCATTTTAGTCACAAATTCAATAACAACTAGAAAAAAGTATGAGATATTTTTTATTAGCTTTATTTATATCAGTTAACATTTTCGCACAGAAAAACGTTACGATCAGTGATACCTTAAATGTTGTTACCTTACAAAAGTTTAACGTTCCTGCAGATAGATACATCGTATTAACAAACATCAAACGCATTTCTATTCAAGCAGAATTGTTGGATTCAGAATTTAATAAAATTAGAGACGTAGAAGAAATAGCTCAAACTTTGTCCTCTAAAGAAGTAATATCAAAAGCAAAAGGTGGGCGTGGCGTAATGGTTCAATTTGTTGCTAAGGAAGCAATAGAGGAACCTGGTGTTTATTATATTCGAATTGACATTAACTATATTGACGAGCAGGGAAAAGGTACAGCATCAGCTTATTACTTGATCAATGTTTCTTATCCAATAGTTACATCTAAAATTAATTTAAGAGAAAATTATTTCTATTCAGAAAAAGAGACAATGAGTTTTGCCACTGCTGAATTCAGTGATCCTAACGGTTATTCATATGAAATAATTGATGCCGCAGGTAATGTGCTTGCGATTGGGACTGGTTCTATTATCAGTTTTAATAAGGTATTTAGTAATATTAAAAATGTTGGGAAAGAAATAACCGTTAAAGGTTATTATAAAGAAAAACAGTTTTTTTACAAATATAATGGTGATGATGTTCATAAATCTGAATGGACATTTAGAATGAATAAACCAAATCTTGAAGAATTTAATGATTGGAAGAAAGCAAATCCGGATGACAGAATTGCGATCAGTGCATGGAATAAAAATGCAATGCGTCTCCTTTATACATACACTGGTAATACACCAAACGGGTTCGTAGTAGTTTATCCCGATATAAAGAATTTTCAATTCAAGGGTGAACCGAAAGAGTTGTTCGAGAATCCTCATTATTCGCGTGCGGGAAACTTCCTTTATGTTTCATTCGGTTTAAATAAAGAGTTTTTAGCTCAGATGGAAGATTGTGCAGAGCAGCCGGTAAAGTTATCACTTAAATTTACAACTCAGTTTGGTGAAAAAGTTGAAAAGGTTTACGAAGGAATAATTTTAAAATAATAATTTCAGGTAAGTTCTCTATTTATGAATAAGCTAACAAAACTAATAATAATAACTTTGGCATTAATCATGGCTGGCGGTACGATCATCAGCGCACAGCAAATTGATGATGCAATAAGAAAGATTTCAATAAAATTGAAGAAAGACAATTCTTATCTCAATTTAAAATACATGAAATTTCAACCTGATACGATATTAGCATCTGAACTAAAGGATATTCCAAGAACAAATAACCGAGATCCTTATACTTTCAAATCTAATAGAAACACAGAATATCGTATCGTTTTTCTCAATAGAGGTGTGGGTTTAGACTCAATCTATTTAATGTACGTTGATGAGATAACTCTTAATACTCTTGCGGGGGAAAGCTTTTTCGTTGATGAATCGATAAAAGATGATACAACGCAAGTGTTAAATTTTAAGGACCTTTACAGTCTTAGATTGAATAACTCTCCTTACTATAAAAAATTACTTGGTTTAATATATAATTTTGTTGAGGAGAACGAAGGTGAGCCTTTACCGTCACTTTTAGGTATTAACCCTAACGATGAGGTAAATACAAGTATGGGGATGACATCTCGAGATAATACGGATTATTTTAATTTTGAAAAAATAAATTCACCGCAATACTTCCCGTCTAATCAGAAAAAGATTGTAAGTGTTAGAAGATCAGAATCAAATGCGTCAAATTTGAGGCTTGATGTTTCTTTTTCTAGAATTGGATTCTCAGTAAAAGCATTAGATTATGCTCTTGGAACGACAGGGTTTGAAGTAAGCACGATGGAGCCAATCCTTAATCTGCTTCCATACGAATCTTCTACAATTTCTGCGGGTGTTAGAACAATATTTAAATTGGATAGTGAGAAGGATGTTTTAAAGACCACATTCCTAGATGTGAAAATAATGGGAAGGATCAACTTAAAAAGTAAATCAATGTTTGAAAGTAATCCTTTTATTATGGGGGATAGTGCAAAGCTGAATTTATCAAATGCGTTAATGGGAGAATTTCACATTACTCGAGTTGTTGGGCTGCCTTACCTTAATTTAAAATTTGCATTGGGCAGCGCCGATTTTGATAACCCTATATTTTTTACAAATCAAACGGCTGCAGGTAAAGATGCATACTTCTCTGAAGTTCAATATGAGTTTACAATGTCGTTTTATTGGAATACTAGTGATAAAATGACAAGTCGATTTAAACTAGATATTGGTATCGGAGGATTTGATATACAACGAGCAAATTATGACAGCAACGAAAATTTATTGGGCACTTCTTCGTCCAGCAGTATTTTAACACCAACAGTACAACTTTATTATAATTTTGTTCCGGCTAATAGCCCGTTCCTCGGTGGAAGTTTGAAGCTTTTTCATTGGCGAATTACTGCTTTTGCATGGGTGAAATTATTTGAATTTGCTCCGGATAACGTACTCAGATTTGAAACCACTGTTTTAACAGGCCCACTCTCCAGAGATCTCAATCCATGGGAAAATAATGGGGGTGTAATGTTCCAATTAAGATATAGATACGGATTATAGGTACATATGAAACTTTTAAAAACTATATTATTGACTTTAACAATCGCTACAAGCGTATATTCACAGAAGATTGATACTACAAAAGTATTCAACGAACTGAAAGGTATATATTCAAATCTAGAATATAATACAAGTGCATTCAACAACATGAAAAAACGATGGATCATAAGTGATCCTGAGTTAATACGCAATATTTCAAATAGATTTATTGCTAATAATTATGTTAAGTTAAATGGTAAAAATGCGGATGCAGCATTTATTTCTTATCTTAATAACGAAATTTATGAAGGCAGAGTTGTTATAAGTGTTAGGAAAAGATATTTTGACGATGAGATAGAATATTTTGCCTTTATAGAAGCAAGTGGAAACGATTCGTTAAAGGGTGAGAAGCCTCTATTTGATCCGATTATTTCCGGATTTTATTTAAGAACAATAATTGGTGATGATCTATATAATAAAATACTTGACCAAACATACTTTTATACAGACACCTCGGTCAAAAAATATTATACTAGAGACGGTTACAACTTTGATCTCTATTTCAATTTACTTAATTCTCATATAATGTTTTGGTCAACAAGTTCAAGTTATCAGAATAAATATCTTTTATCTTTGTTTGAACAATGGGGGAGTGACGAGATCTATTTTCCCGGTTGGACATTCCAGCAGTATTTTGTCGGTGCACAGTTAACACATTATAAAAAACTTTCTTCAGATGAACGAAACTATACGTATTATATCGGACTGGGAACCGGTATAGAGAAAATAGGTGGAGTTCTTGACTATACACCTCCAAACCCATTGTTAAAATCCGGGGATAATATTTTTCTAAAATTATCCAGTTCTATATTTGAAAAGAATATGTTCTTGGACTTTGAGAGTATGGTAACCATGAATGATTTTAAAAAAGATCATTATGATTTTGATTCTGTTACTAATTTTTATTCTATAAGGAATTATTTTAGCTTAAAGTTTAGAGCCATTAAACTTTTTGATGTTGGAGACCTTGGACAATTTGAAGGCTCTATCGGATTTTCAACTTATGATATGAATTATTATCAGTATGATCCTAATCGTAGTGAGATTATTGATCTAATTTATTATAAGGACTTTTTAAAAAGATTTAATAATACAGCAAATCTTGAATTTGGGATTTCAAAAATTGGGGGATTGCTGCAACATCAAATACATTTGTTTATCGGTATCAGTCCAGATAAATATGGATTTTACGGAGCAAAAATTAAATTCATGTTGAGTGATACATTTGGGATTGATGTGAGATTTGCTAAATCATTTGGTTTGGAAACAGCTAAATATAACCAACCGTGGCGTGATGACGCCTATATAGTATTTTCTCCGGTACTGCGTATAAATTATTAATCCAGAAAGGTGAAATAAACCCGGTGTTTTTCATTCAAGATGATTGAAAAAATGGATACGCAGTTCCCTATTGATGTAAAAAACTCGGCTATAATTTTATTAGTTATGCTTTCTTCAGGAAATTATTATTATTTTAATTATTGAGATTTAATCAATCTTTGAGCATTTTTACTATTCTTCATTAAAATAGTTTGGAAGTTAGTTAATTACTAATGGATTACGATAAAAAAACAAAAAATGAGCTTGTTAAAGAAATTCAAAGGTTGAATAACGTAATCTCAAATTCTATTACAAGTGAAGATGCTGAGGTAAAGCAAAATGAAAATCCAAACAATTCTCAGAACGGAGCACTCTATAATTTAATATTTAATCAGCCGTTTCTTGGTATTGTCCATTTTGATGAAGACCGCACTATTATTGACTGCAATGATCAATTTGTAAAAATAATTGGCACTCTGCGTGAAGAAATTATTGGACACAACCTTCTCAATTTTTTTGATAACAAAGAAATTCTACTTGCAATAAAAGATGCTTTCGCTGATAAGGTTTCTGTATTCGAGGGAGGATATTTCAATCAATTTCGCAACGAAGAAATGTTTGTAAAAGTTTTCTTCAATAGTTCTCGCGATAATAGCAATGAAATAGTTTTAGGTACCGGTCTGTTTGAGGATATCACTGCAAAGAAGAAAGCAGAAAAAGAAGTTGAGCTCCTTGCGCACTCAATACAAAACATTAGCGAATGTGTAATCATTACTAACCCTCAGAATAAAATTCTCTATGTTAATAAAGCCTTCGAAAATATATTCGGGTATACTTCGGAAGAGATAATTGGTGAATCATTCGGTGTATTGAGGTCACTTAATAATCCCAAAAAGATCAACGATGAAATTTATAAGTCCACTTCTTCCAAAGTGTGGCAAGGAGAATTGCTTAATGTAAAAAAAGACGGTACGGAATTTCCAATATTTTTATCTACTACTTTGCTTAAGAATACAGAGGGTGAAACATATGCGCGTATTGGAGTTGTACGAGATACCACCCAAAGGAAAAAAGTTGAAAAAGAATTAATAGAAGCAAAACTAAAAGCCGAACAATCGGATAAACTTAAATCAGAATTTCTTGCACAAATGTCGCACGAAATAAGAACCCCGATCAATGTAATATTGAACATTGCAAACATGATTTTGGAAGATCATTACTTTGATGCCGATGAAGATACAAAAGCAACCTTTTCCATTCTTGATTCTGCCGGGAAGCGAATAACACGAACGATAGACCTTATACTTAACATGGCTGAGGTTCAAGTTGGCGCTTATGATTATACTCCGCGTCGCTTCGATCTCTTTTCTGATATGTACAACCTACTCTATCGTGAATTCGAAAAGATATCCGAGGAAAAAGGAATTGAATTTAAGTGGACTAAGAATACAGATAATGCTTTAATAACAGCCGATGTCTATTCCGTTTCACAAATTTTTTCCAATCTTCTATACAACGCTGTTAAGTTCACGAACATAGGCGAAGTTGATGTGATTTTCTCAAGAAATTCAAAAGAAAATTTGCTGGTGCAGTTTGTCGATACCGGTATTGGAATTGAGGAAGAATTTCTGCCGCACGTATTTGAAATTTTTTCGCAAGAAGACCGTGGACATACAAGACAGTTTGAAGGTAACGGACTTGGTCTGGCGTTGGTTAAAAGTTATTGTGAGTTGAATAAAATTAATATTAAGATAGAGAGTACAAAGGGAACTGGCACAACTGTTAGTTTGATCTTTCCTAAAACCAAACAAAAAGATTAATGTGTCATATATTTTTCTTCTTATCAAATAAGTGTGATCCAGATGAATGAAATTGAACTTAGCAGAAGTTTAAAAAAAGATTCGTTTTATTTGTTCATGGAAGGGATAAAATCTGTAAAGCCGGATAAGTTAATTGAGAGTCACTTTGTAATTGAAAAAGATAAGTTAATCGTGTCAGATGTAAATGCTGCAACAAAGAATTTTCACTTGGATGAATTTGAAAGAATCTTTGTTATAGGCGCTGGAAAGGCAAGCTCAGCCATGGCAAGTGAAGTTGAAAAAATCTTAGGTGATAAGATTGACTCCGGACTTATTGTTACGAAATACAGCTTCGGTACAGAATTAAAAATTATAGAGCAGATCGAAGCTGGTCATCCATTACCTGATGATAGTGGCGTTGCTGCTGCTGATAAGATAAAAATGCTTTGTAATAATGCAACCGAAAAAGATTTAGTAATTAATCTTCTTTCAGGTGGGGCATCGTCATTACTTCCCAGTCCTGCCGGGGATATTAGTCTAGAAGAGAAAATTCAAACAACAGAGCTTTTGCTTAATTCTGGCGCAGCAATAGATGAGATAAATACTATTCGCAAACATATTTCTACAATTAAAGGCGGACAGTTAATGCAATCTGCATTTCCGGCAACGGTAATATCGCTCATCATTTCTGATGTAATTGGGGACGACCCTGGTATTATTGGCTCGGGACCAACCGTGCCTGATAACAGCACTTTTTCTGATTGCCTAAATATATTGACGAAGTATGATCTTATTAATTCTGTTCCATCTTCAGTTTTGCAGCATCTTACAGAGGGAGATAGTAACAGAAAGTTTGAAACTCCATCTGTAGAAGATCCGATATTTGCAAAGTCTAATAATTTTATTATCGGGAATAATTTAATTTGTTTAAATTATATTAAAGATACTGCGCAGGATCTTGATTATGATTCAAAGATACTTAATACACAACTTAGCGGTGAGGCAAAGCAAGTTGGAATTGATATAGCTTCCGATGCAATTGAGTTTCTCGAACATGGAGCTGAAGTTGGAAAAAAATATTGCTTAATCTATGGCGGTGAAACAACAGTTAATATAATTGGTGCGGGGAAAGGAGGACGGAATCAAGAAATGGTGCTTTCCGGTGCAATGAAACTTCCCGGTCATAAAGGAATTGCAATGTTAAGCTGCGGGAGTGACGGCAATGATGGTCCTACAGATGCAGCGGGTGCTTACTGCGATTGGACCACAATAGATAGAGGGAAGGCATTAAACTTAAATGCACAAGAGTATTTGTCCAATAATGATTCGTATAATTTTTTTAACCGTCTTAATGATCTAATTATAACCGGACCGACGAAAACAAATATAATGGATATTCAAATTATTTTAATATCGAAAATTATTTAATAAATAGATGATAAATAACTATGAACTTTAATGAGAATAGATACAGTGAAATGATCTATAGGAGATGTGGTAGAAGCGGAATTGATTTACCTGCAATTTCTTTAGGACTGTGGCATAACTTTGGCGATGTAGATGACTTTGAAAATGCAAGGAACATGATCTTTAAATCCTTCGATTTGGGAATTACTCATTTTGATCTCGCAAATAATTATGGACCATCGCCGGGAAGTGCAGAAAGAAACTTCGGCAAGATATTGAAAGAAGACCTTTATAACCATAGAGATGAATTAATAATATCGACAAAAGCCGGTTATTTAATGTGGGATGGTCCTTACGGTGAGTGGGGATCAAGGAAACATATGATTGCAAGTTTAGATCAGAGTTTGAAACGACTTCGATTAGATTACGTTGACATTTTTTATCATCATC
>JAADIB010000286.1 GCA_013151565.1 Chlorobiota bacterium | reverse complement strand
CTCTTTTTAGTAGCGTTATTCTTTGCTCCAATATTAACGGTAGTTCCGTCGTATGCATACGGCTCTGCTCTTATAATCGTCGGGATGCTGATGCTGCGTCCAATAGCAAGATTGAATTTTGATGATTTAACGGATGTGATCCCTGCTTTTCTCACTATCGCATTGATGAGCTTTACGTACAACATTGGCATTGGAATGACTGCGGGATTTGTTATTTATCCAATTGCTAAACTTGTCGGCGGTAAGTCCGAGGAAATACATAATGCTATGTGGGCTTTATTCGGTGTTTCAATTCTCTTTTATATCTTTTATCCATATTAATAAATTGGAACGCTGATCTTCAGCGGTTTGGAGTCACTTTTTTTTGAGCCACTATAAACCGTTGAAACGGTTATAGGATGCACTATGTTATTGTTTACCAACGACTTAAGTCGTTGGTAAATGAGCAGTGGGCATAAATACAACCAGTTTACTGGTTTCTTTTTCTCCGCTTTTCCTTTTAGAGACAATTCAAAGCTATACAATAATTTATAAAACACGCCTAAGATTGTGATTTTATAATTTTCAATTATTGTATAACTTTAGTTTTAAATAAAATAGTTTTTAATAATTCTAGATAGTTTTTATTCCTTGATAATTTTCCGATACATATTGGCAGCACACGTCTTGCCCTTTATATTTGCGGTCTTTACACTGATGTCGGTTTTTCTGCTTCAGTTCTTTATGAAGTTCGCCGATAGACTAATAGGCAAAGGGTTAAGCACAATGGTCATAATTCAATTGGTTACCTACAACTTGGCGTGGATGCTTGTGCTTGTAATCCCAATGGCTGTGCTTATCTCTACGTTAATGGCTTTCGGAACTTTATCACAGAATAACGAAATAGCAGTGTTAAAAGCAGCCGGAATGAGCCTTTATAAAATGATGCTGCCGCCGTTATTGGGAAGCATTATCGTAGCGTTATTCTTAGTATGGTTCAACAATAATATTTATCCCGATGCTAATCATGCAGCGCGTGTTCTAGCCTATGATATCTCTCGCAAAAAGCCCACGCTCTCCTTGGTGCCGGGTGTATTCTCGCAGGAGATTCCCGGCAAATCAATTTTGGCTCGTTCAATCGATCCGAAAACAAATGAGATGGGCGATTTAACTATTTATGACAGATCCGATCCGAAAACCATTAACATAGTTACAGCAAAAAGAGGAAAACTCTATTTTGTAAAAAACCAGACAAAATTAGTCCTCGATCTATATAACGGTGAAATTCATACATCGAATGTTTTCGACAATAAAGATTACAGAAAAATTCTATTCAAAAGACATAAGATAGTTATGGATGCGGATGAGTTCTCCTTCAATCAGTCATCTGCCCAATCGATGAGACGAGGTGACCGCGAACTTGGAGCGCCGGCAATGCGGAAGTTTGTTGACAGTTTGGAAATAATAAGAAAAAGATATCAGTCCGAGTTGGATGAAAAGATTAACAATAATTTTCTGCCCAAGTTAGAAATTAAAAATCTAAAACCGGAGCAGACAATCCAAACCGCAAAGTTGAAAGTAGCTAGTACCAAATCGGATGTCTTTACCAAATCAAAAAAATATATTTATCTCAGAGTCGGTGATAAGATTAAAACAGCAAAGGGAAGTTTAAGATCAAGCACAAGAAGGCTGCAGTATAACAAGGAACGAATTGATAATTATTGGGTAGAGATCCACAAAAAATATTCTATTCCTTTTGCTTGTATTCTGTTTATCCTCGTCGGCGCACCGCTTGGAACAATGACGCGTAAAGGCGGATTCGGAGTTGCTTCAGGAATTAGTCTGATATTTTTCCTAATGTATTGGGCTTTTCTGATCGGCGGAGAAAAACTTTCCGATAGGGCGCTGCTCTCCCCTCTCTGGGGCACATGGAGCGCTAATGTAGTACTTTTATTTATCGGGGCTTACTTGACATACAAAAGCGCTAAAGAGCGCGTTACAATTGATTTCTCTTTCTTACAAAAATTGGTTCCAAAAAGTTTGAGATCAAAAAAGGAAGAAGATGAAGATAATTGATAAATACCTGATAAAGCAATTTCTTGTAACCATGCTTTTTTCACTTCTGACTTTCTTGGCAATTTTTATCGTCATCGATATAATGGAACATATTGATGAATTCATCGATTACGAAGTTCCTTTTCATATCATTCTGAAATACTATGTAGTGTTTTTACCTCAAATGATCCGCTATATGACACCAATATCCGTGCTTCTCGCTGCATTATTCGTTACCGGTAAAATGTCAGATCAAAATGAAATGACAGCAATGAAATCAAGCGGGGTGAGTTTATATCGTTATATGGCGCCGTTTGTTATTACTGCTTTAGTTATAAGTTTATTAAGCGTTTATTTTGGCGGCTATATTGCACCTTTATCCAACAAAATCAAGGTGGGTATTGAAAGAGAGTACATGGACTGGGGAACGATTCAGAGCGGGAACAACATTTTTTTTCAAGACAGTAAAACCAGGATTGTGACAATCGCTTCGTACAATGTTCACACGGAGAGAGCGAATATAGTAAGTATACAAGACTTTGACCCAAAAGATATTACACGTATGCTTAGCAGAATTGATGCGCTGAAGATGAAATACGACACTACGAATAATTCTTGGATATTATCCGACGTTGTTCAAAGGACTTTTAATGATACATCGCTGACGATAAAAAACTCTGCCGAAATGATAATAACAGACCTGAACTTTACTCCCGACGAGGTGATAAAAAAGCAGCTTAAACCGGAGGAGATGACTTTAACCGAATTGAAGCAGCTTGCCGATGATCAATTAAAAACCGGGAACAATCCGCGCAGAGCGATGATAGAATATCACTCGATAATTGCTTTTGCATTTGCGAGCCTGATCACAGTTTTGTTTGGTCTTCCGATTTCAAGCAATAAACGAAAAGGCGGACTTGCGCTGCAGTTCGGCATTAACTTGGTAATCACATTTGCATACTTGGTATTCATGAGCATCAGTCAGGCTTTTGGTAAAAATGGAGTAATGAGCCCGGTTCTTACAGCCTGGTTTGCCAATATAGTTTTCTTTATAGCTGCAATGATCAATATTGCCCGGGCGCAGAAATAAATTACTTTGTTTCCAGTCGAGATATTCCTTCCCAATCCGGAGGAGGAGGATTTAAAATAAATTCTTCACACCTTTCTAAATAGATCTGAGAAAGTTTGTCGTTCGGAATTTTATTCAATGAATCTTGGAAGTGCTGTTTTGCCTCTTCAAAATTTCTTTTCATGTAGGTATCATAACCCTTAATAAAACTATCGAATAATTTATATTTATCTAATGAGGCAGGATCATCTTTTAGACCTAACAATTCATAGACAAGAATTGATTCTGTTTTCCCCTGCACAATAATTTTATCAACAACTCTTACTAATGCGTGCTCGGCAACTTTTCTGTAAGTAAATTCACTTATCATTATGCTCGTTCCATAAAGTTTATTAGCACCTTCCAGACGTGAAGCAAGATTTACACCGTCGCCCATTACAGTGTAATCGAAGCGTTCGTTCCCGCCAATATTTCCGACCACAACTTCACTGCTATTAATACCAATTCTCGTTCTGATTGGTTTTTTTGTATCTTTGATCCAATTATTTTTTAACTCATCAATTTTCTTCTGCATTTGGATTGCCGTTCTGCATGCCTTCAATTCCTGGTCATCAACCTCAATTGGCGCACCCCAAAATGCCATAAGGGAATCTCCGAGATATTTATCCAAAGTACCGTTATTTGTAAGAACAATTTCTGTCATGATATGTAAATAGCCGTTGATGAACTCAACCAATTCTTCCGGTTCCATATTTTCTGATATAGATGTGAAGCCTTCAATATCACTAAAGAGAGTTGTAATTTCTTTCTTTTCTCCACCGAGGGATAATTTATCAGGATTTGACAGCAGTTCACCTACAAGTGTTTTACTTACATAATGCTCGAACATACCTTTTATCACTGCATTCTGTTTTAATATTTTCATTGCATAATAAACAGTGGTTGAAAAATAACCCGATACTAATGCGGCAACCGGACTGATGAAAGCCATCACATAGTTGTTTTCGTTGAAAAGACGAAGACCTAAAAGGTAAGTAGTAAATATGAGCAGAGAAAGAAGCGTAAGATTGAAAATTTCGGAAACTATCGGGTTCAATCTCCTATTTATTTTGAAAACAGAAAAAAGTAAAAATGATAAAAATGATAAAATTATTATTACAAAAATTTCACTCGATTTCGATTCCTTGTATAAAAAGTCATTCCATAAAATATTCTGAACTGCATTTGCATGGATCTCAACTCCCCACATAAGATTGTCTCCTTTCCTTACTCCAGGACTATAAGAAACAGGGTAAAGATCTCCATCCTCAGGTAGTGTAGAGCCGATCAGAACAATTTTATTTTTGAATATTCCGGATTGTAGCAGCCCAACATCCGGGTCATCCCACGAGTTAATATCCGTTTCATAATAAATCTCATCTGACGTTTTAAATTCTTCATCATCCAGAACATCAGTAAAATTAAAATACCGGAACGACCCACTAGGACCATAGTAGTTAATTAACATAGATGATTTATCATATCGAGGAATCTTTCTACCGTACTGTACAAAATAGCCATCTTCAATCGATGCAATTGCATCCGGTTTTAGCCCAAAGTATTTATTCAGAACTGCAAACCCGAATGTAGGCAGTACTTTCTTATTAGCATCGGAAATAACAAATGGCTCATAACGCCGGTAAATCCCATCCTCGTCGCTTCCGGTCTGTACTATCCCAATTGAACTATCAGCAGCAATAAATTTATTTCTATAATTGTACGAATGATCAGTTATCGAATAACTCCCGTTTTGATGCTGTGCTTCAGCATTGATATCTAACACCCCGGCAACAACAACATTTTTTGATGCTCTTATTGCCTGCATAAGAACTTTATCATTCTCAGGAGAATACTTATCGTCGTTAGCCATTATAACATCGATACCAACAGCTTTTACACCGGCATTTTTCAAATGAGAAATTACCTTTGCGAAATATGATCTGGGCCAAGGCCAAGTATTCATAGGATTTGGGATCTGATCATAATCCGTTTGGGATATTCCCAAGATTATAACATCAGCAGATTTCTTAATTAATATACGTCCGCGGTTTAAAAATCTTGCATCGATATATTTAAGCTCTAAATCTTTTAACGGTTTTATTGAAAAGAAAATTTCTTGTGTTACAACGATCACGATCAAAGCGGAAATAATTGGGATAATGAAATATTGAGAATATCCGGATATTTTATTTTTAATTGCATTCATCGTAGTGCAAGTTAAAAATTATATCTAACAGTTAAACCTGCAATTGAATTATTATAACTCCGAGTCATGTTGTAATATCTCATTTGTAAACGCAGCCATAAGTTTTGGATCAATTGGTATGAAGTGATAAAGTCAAGCGATTGACGTTCAAAATCACCGTAACTTGGACTAAAATAAAGTGACAACTCAAGGTTATCTTGAAGCATTCTATATTTACCGCCAACCGAAAAAGTTATGTACTTGTATCTTACTAAAGAAATTTCACTGTCGTAGTATATGACACTTAAAGAAGTAAGAAAACTGCTTGTCCAATAGCTGTTCAGTCCAAAAGATGTTGAAAGATAATTAGCATCGGATTTATAATATCCAAAATCGTTCCTATCAGAAGCAATAAACCCTAAAGTTGCATTATGTCGAACCGGGAGATTAAAACCGTATCCAAGATTAACAGTAAAACGATTTGTTATATCGTCAACATTGATCCTTAGAGTATCGAGCGGGTCAACACCGTTTTGATTTTGATTCCTGATATAACCAACAGTAATATTGGGCATATTCGCTTGCATGTAAAGAGATGCTGAAACTCTAAAAGTCTGAAAAGTTGTTGTAGACTGTTTTGTATTCTGAAGATTGTCATGAAGATTTTCATATCCGAGAGTTATAAAAAACTGGTCTCTTGCTAACCGGATCCTGTCATGAATATTATATCCTTGCAGATCGGTTCGTGTATACTCCTGACCAAAAGATTTGAATTGACTACCCCGGTAAATATATGATCCTTTTAAATTATTCGAGAGATAATTCAGTTCGATAGTTCCCTCGGTTGCCAATGATGAAAGCTCGGTAAAATTAAGAGGCTCGATGAATTGATTAACCGTAATTATTGAACTGAAAGCCTGACTCAATTTTTTAAAAGTTTCGGCATCACCTCCCGTAACTCCCTCCGTTGAATAAATTGAATCGATCTGATCTTCTGTAAATGAACCGGTTGCTATATCAGAATTTAATATGCTGACTGCAGCTTCTCCTTTTATGACAATCCTTCTGCTATCAAAGTTCATATTTAAGTCTACACCGGCAACTAAATTTTCCTGCGGTTTTGCTCCAAAGTTAATCGACTGCACATTATCTTTTGAATGAAGGAAGTTAAACCCGAACTGTATCTTATTTCTATTTCCAAAAGCCAATCTGCCTGCAAGCAGGTCTCTTCCATAAACACCAAACTCCACTCTGCCGTACGGGTTACCATATTTTGATGAATCTATCATTATAACATTAGAAACTAATGGTGTATTATCACGAGGATAAGTTTCCAGCAGATTTCCTTCAACACTTCTTCTCGTTTGTCCGTAACTTCCTTGCAGAGTAACACCGCCGAATTCAACCGAACCATCAATACCGCGCACTCTTTTACCGTTCAACAGCAGATCTGTATAACGCGGGTAGCTGTCTCCTCCGCGCAGATGAAGCCAATTATTCGATAAAGTCAACGAATATCTATTCTGTGGTTGCACATACGGGTTTTCCTCCGATGTTACATAACCATATCCTCTTAATCGCCAATTGTCATATTTCCCGCTGAGAGTAAGACCAATATTGTTATAGAGAGTTGATTGAGAATTAAAATTCTCATTTCTGATTTCACCAATAGCACTACCTTTATAAGTAAACTTTTTACCTGCAGCAAACATTCCTTCAGTTCCGATTGCATTAAACCCCCTCATTACACTGTGATACAGATTCCCTTCTTTGTCATAGACTTCAATCTCGATTTTCTGAGGTCCGCTTTTCACTGTACCTGGAAAATTATCCGGGTAGAATAAAAGCAGATCTCCAGCAAACATTACCTTTGAGGATATATCTTCTCCATTTAATATTATCTTTGTTTTGGAAACATCAACTATATCGGGAACTTTAACGAGTGAAACCGAAATGAACAGATCACTAAGTGAAACTGTTTCACCTTCCGCAGGACTTAGGATTAAAATCTCATTATCTTTTTCAGTTCTGTTATTCACTGTAAGATCAATCGGTTTTGCAAAATCAGGAACGCCCTGAGGGTAAGTCTCCCTCCCTCCGTTTGAAAGCCGAATAATCAAGTAGTATGAAAGCAGAGGCGCTGATATATCTTTACCTGGAATTTTATAAGTTGCGGTGTTCCCTACAATCTCCATATCTCTAACTCTGAAATCAATATCCTGGAAAGATTTGTATACAATTTGAACACTAGTAACTGAAAGCGGGTTAGCAAGTTGTGCTGTTATCTCAACCGGACTGCCGGTCTTTAGTTCTCCGAATGTAACCGAGGAAATGTTATTACTGACTTGAGCAAATAATGAACTGCTGAAAAAGATAAATACTACTATTTCCTTAATCTTATTCAACCTCAAGAATTTTGCACTCTTCGAGCCAAAACACCCATATTTTCTAACGTCCAAACTCCCCATAACCTATTTACTCTTCATCTGAATAGTACTCAACTTCAATTGTTCCCTCTTTAGTTTCTATTTTAATTTTCTCTAACGAGGATTTTTTTGTTTGTTTGAGTTTGTCCAGCATTTTGCCGGTCAGTTGCTTGATCTTGAAATATCCGTTAGGCTGCTGAACTGCAAAGTAACCCCCTTCAACAAATATTTTACTTTTAATCCCGATCAGCGATTCAACTTCGATCTTTCCTTCCGAACAGGCAATTGTTGATAAGTTTTTATCACCAACTTCAATAAAACCTTCAGTTCCTCTTATTGCTGCAACGGCAGTTGGAGTGGTAAATTTAAATTCTTCTGCTTCTTGTTTATTTATTTCAAAACCTACAAACCCTTTTTCAATTACCGTATTCTTATTCAGATTTTTATCCGACTGCTTGCCCAAAATATTCAGAATTGAATTTTCCCTGACTCTTAATAATCCGGAACCATCTGTGAACAACACTAATGCTAAAGAACGGAAACCTGTTTTAACCTGTTCCCCGCTGTTCAGAGGCATACCGGTTTTTGCCAATTCCCAATCGGAATCTTGGTTTACTCTGTGAGTTACATTTTTTACTATCTTTTTCACCAATGCAATTGGTGTTTCATCATTGTTTTCAGCAGCGGCAATAAATGAAATCGAGATCGCAATTAGGAATAGTAAAGCAAAACTCTTTTTAACGATATTTCTCTTATTATGTCGCACTATTTTTCCTCAAAATTTATGTTCGTAATCAAGTTTGGATATTGAACTAACTTTTCCAGAAGCTGAATAAACTCGGGATAGGTTAAAGTTCCACCCCTTTTTGTTGTAACCAGCATATCGTCAAATGTTATTTCTCCATTTCTCAATTTCCGCAGTAATTCTTCAAGCGTTAATATGAAATCATCCAAATTCCCTTGCTCCTCACTGGAAACATCAGGAGGATTGTTTTTCGTTTCATCTATTATCCTTTCAAACAGAATTATCATTTCATCAGAAACTTTTCTCCCCGATGTTGAGTTCGGATCTGTAATATTGAAATTAACGATATTTGAATAAAGAATATTCTGACCGCCAGGATTCGGGATTATTCCTCTTACTTGAAGTACGATCTCTTGCCCAGGTACTAATTCCCTATCGAGTAATTCGCGGAGGTTCACACTAGTTTTTAGTCCAACACTTTTATTATCAACTATCGGGTTACCTTTTTTCAAAGCTTCTTCTAAGGATTCATCTTTATTGGTTCTTACGTTAGCTAAAATGACGAAATCAGTTACACCTAAAACTTCCGACCAAGTTATTATTACCCCGCCGGGATCATGATAACTGCCTGCAAGAGGCTGAATGATTTCAAGAGTTTGAGCCGGATTTACAAAACCAATTCCTTTTATGCCGAAATCAACAATATCTTCATCAAGCAGATTATTGTTCAGATCATATACTTGTATTACTAATTTATATTGTCCGGTAGGTTTACCGTATTTTAGATTTTCTTCAACAAGATCACTATCATAATCCGAATCATCAATTTGAATATCCGGATCGGTATTTATCTGGTCATTGTAAAAATTACGCGATTTGAACGGCTTTGTTTTGAAAGTGACTATTGTCTGATAGCTTCCTTCTCCTGGTCTCTGCCAATTCAATATTCCTACAACTACAACATCAACACCATGAGGAAGAAGTTGTATTTGAAATATCCTGGGTGTTCCCTGAATAAAAGGATTAGTTAAGAAAGAAGCAAATGATATTTCCGGTAATGGCTCAAAAACATTTATTTTAGCTTTTACTTCCTTCTGAGCATATAAAATATTTACATTAAACAGAATAAAGAGAATCAAAAATATGTAAGATTTTCTGGTTTTCATCATAATTATTCCTTTATTAGATACAATTTAAGAATTTTAATGCTTAATCAACCTAAAAACTGACAAAACAGCTCATTATCCAAAATTCTTCTATAATTATGTTTCAAGCAAACAAAAATCAAGCCAAGTAGTTAATTGATCTTTTCCTTGTTCACATTTGAAAATCCAAATTGAGGATTTGCCTGTCCTTCAATTTTAATTTCACCGAATCTTGCTTCATATTTCTCAATGTTTTCCTGAAGAGCTTTTAATAACATTTTAGCATGCTGAGGGGTGGTTATAATTCTAGATTTTACTTTTGCCTTCGGAACACCCGGCACAACTCTTGTAAAATCAATTATAAATTCTGCAGGTGAGTGTGTAATGATCGCTAAGTTTGAATAAGTTCCCTGAGCTACATCATCACCAAGTTCAATATTGATCTGTTGAGGTTTTTGCTCCATTTCAAATTTCCTTAAATTTTACTTTATACAAAAAAAAGCCTGCAGTTCGTTTACATAACAAACTGCAGGCTGAATAAATTTATACTATTCTTTATTTACTATATTCATCTGCTTTATCAAAAGCTTCTTTCGATTTTTCAGTATCACCTAAGTTTGCGTAAACTTTACCAACATAATTCCAAATTGCGGCATCCTTAGGATTGCTTTCTAAATATTTTTCTAATGCAGGAAGAGCTTCTTTGAATTTTTCCTTATAGGTCATATCATCCGAATTTTCCTGAATTGCTTTTTCCTGTAACTCTGCTCCCCATTTCAAATAGGCTACACCCAAATTATAGTACGCACTCGGATAATCACTTTTGATTTCAATTGCTTTTTTAAACTGTTCAACTGCGTCAGCATATTGGTTTGCACCCAATAATAGTACCCCGTAGTTATAGCGGTACTTTTCATTCGTAGGATCTTTCTCAATTCCTTTTTTGAAAGTTTCCATAGCAACATCCATTTTATTGGCTTCAACGTATGCATTTGACAGCTGTGCAAGAATTGCCGAGTCCTCCGGATGTAATTTATAACCCTCCTCAAGTAGAGCAATTTCTTTGTCATACATTTTCATTGCTTCTAAACTATCAGCAACGTTTTTTGTATCCTTGTAGGAATTCATCAGCGTAATAGCTTGATTATTATATACTTTAGATAAATCTACATATGCATCAGGAGCATGACTTAATTCCAATATTTTTTTAAGCGGTGCTTCTAATTCCTTCTCTTCCACCATTAATCAATGAATAAACTAAATTTTTGTAAGCGCCAACCGTATCAGGTTCACATATAATGGCATTCTGAAAACGTTCGATAGATTTATCAAAAAACATTTTACTGCTATCAGGGTCTTGTACTTTTGTTGCCCTGTTAAAAAGACCCACACCTTTATTGAAATTATCCTGCCATTGATATTTTTTGTAATCGTTAATTTCCTTGGCGAATTTTTTGCTTATTGCAAGCGATTTATCAAAATTTTCCACCATAGCCTTCAAATCACCTTGCTCGCCCATAACGTATCCCAACAAGTAAAACCCTTCGTCACTCTTAGGATTTTTGGTTGTCTCTTTCTTTAATGATTCAATAGCCTTTGTATAATTTTTCTGCTGGATATAAAGTTTGGCGCTTGTCAATTCTGTTGAAGAAC
>JAADIB010000087.1 GCA_013151565.1 Chlorobiota bacterium | reverse complement strand
TTTTAGAAACTTTTAAAATTGCTGAGATAATTAGAACTCAGCCATTTATAGTAAACCAAATTTTAAGAAAAATACATTTAGAAATAGGATAAAGAACATGTATAAAAAAATAAGTTTAATGATTTTGGCTGCCGCAATTACAATGGTAATTTTCAACTCATGTGAAAAAGGGACCGAACCGGAAGAACTACAACCAGGCAGAAGAGACTACACTTGGACAATAGATACAATTAACCCAGGACCAACTTACAGAACATATGGGTTCAATTTATGGGGTGCAGCTCCCAATGATCTCTGGATGGTTGGTGGTGCTGATACAAGATCCCATCCAATATGGCACTATGATGGTAAAGAATGGAGCAATGTAATTTTAGATGAGTTTATTACTGGAGCTGGTATTGTTGGTTTTGCTAGTGATGATGTTTGGATGGGAACTACAAATAGTTCTATATGGCATTATGATGGTGACTCGTGGAGTAAGTTCGGTGAATATAAGTATAAGGATTATGATAGAATAACAATACAAAGTATGCATGGTATAAATAGAAATGAAATTTATGGCGTTGGTTTTGCTGATAAATTTGACGGTTCAAGAATGACAAGAATTCTTATGAAGTATAATGGTACAGAATGGAATTTTATTGATATTCCAGAATTGGAAGAATATTTTTCAAGAGTAAAAGTTAACAAAGTCAACAATGATATTTACATAATTTCGAATAGAAGAAACTCTCCAGATCATTATTATCATTTATATATAGTAGAGAATGATAGCCTTGTAAAAATAACTTCATCAGATGATTATATTAGTTTTGCAGATATAGATGGAGAAATATTTCCAATTGTGGGTAAGACAATTAATAAATATGAAAAAAACAAATTGATTCCAATTATTGATTTAGAAGGCACTGATTTTAAGAGTAGGGCATGGGGAAGGAGTAAAATTGATTTTATTACAGTAAACGTTGGTTCAGAATTAGGGCATTATAATGGTTCCAACTTGATAAATATTGTAAATGTTCAAGCAGCTATTGGGGAAGCAGTAGTATTTGAAAAAGATATATTTATTCATGGAAAGGAGTACAATAATTTTTTGGATATAATAATACATGGGAAATTAAAATAAGGAGAAATAAACCCCGATAAAATTAAAATGGAGATTGTGTTGCACCACTATCTCCACAATTAATCTGTAAGGTTTGCGAGTTCAAAAAAAAGCGAATCGGGAGATTCGCCTGCCTTGCCGGTAGGCTGGCTTTACAAAACAAGAAAAATGATTAAATTTTAAAATATTTATCTACGTAGTACTACTGATTCGGTTTACTATCGAATATATTATATTAGGAGCAATAATTAATTTTTAACAATAATTTAAAAACTCGTTTTTCGGAGGTACTATGAAAAACCTATTATTTATCATTCTGTTTTTCTCTTCTATTAATATCTTTTCTCAAGAAAGGGTAAATAAGTTATCTTTCACTACTTTTGGAATTGGGGCATACGGTGGAATTGATTTTAAAACATCTTCGGAAATCGGCGGTGAATTTCTTCTTGAAGGAAAAACCAATTTAATAGACAACCTAAACTTAAAGCTATCTTTAGGATATTATAAAACTTTAAATCCTGTTAATTATTCAGTTAAGAGTAATGGTATAGTTATCATAGATAGCGTAACATATTATGTAGCAGAATCTCATGATGTAACAAAAAAGATTTATGATATATTTCCCTTTGCGCTAGGATTTCAGTATATATTTCAAAATAAAACTTTATCACCTTATTTAACTTTTGATGCTAGTTATAACTTGATAAGTCCTTCCATAGAAAAAGCAGGCGGTTATGTTAAAAATTATCCTTCATATGAAGATATTCCGGATGAATATAAAGTAAAACATGTAGAAGATAATCCTAATAATTCGTACGGCATTGCAATAGGCGCCGGTGCGGTTTATCATCTCTCTGAACATATTGGTCTTGACCTTAGATATTATTATAAATATGATAGTGAAATTGTAAATACTCATCATATTTTAGTTGGTATTGTTTTTTAGTTTATAAATTAGGAAAGTAAAAAAAATGATAAATTTTAGAAAAGATATGCTGCTATTATTTATGCTGTTTTTAATATCCGGTACATCTGCGCAAAAGATAGATCGGAGTTATTTACACACAAACCATTTCTTTAATCAGGAGATAAAAAGCAATCCTTTTCTTTTGGGTAATTTTTCGAACATACAAAACATATTGTCACCGGGTACGCTGAAACTTGACAGCATTTACACTTTTAGTATAAATGGTTCTAAAGCTAAATGGATTTACGATTTTGATGAAAACGGCAGATTAAACTCTAAGATGACAAAGTCTTATACAGGTAATACTTGGGATAATTGGCTTCTCTTTTATTATTTCTATGATGTTAACAACAACCGAGACACTGCACTTGCTAAATCATGGCTTAATGGAAACTGGATAAATGATATGCTTGAGATTTTTACAAATGATGAGAATGGGAACATATTAACACACATAACTTATTTTTGGACCAATGAGGAATGGGTTAAAAAATTAAAAGTGTTATATTTCTATGATTCAAATGAAATTGAAGAAATAATTTTATTCCAGGAATGGGGAGATACCTCTTGGGTTAATAATTCAAGACTATTATTTTCTAACTTAACAAACGGTAGTCACGAATCATTGATCTATGAACAATGGAATGGAACAGAATGGAAAAAAATAACTCAAAGTAATTTTATTTATAACGACAATGACAAATTAGCTAATACTATTGTTGGGAAGTGGGATGGAGTTTCGTGGCAATATTATCAACAAGCCATTTTTGAATATGATTCGGATGGCAATCGTATATATGAACTATTACAATCATGGGAAGACCAGAATTGGCAGAACGGTGAACAATACTTTTTTGAATATAACTCAAATAACTATTTTACTTACGGTCGTTCAGAAATGTGGGATGGTACAAAGTGGATAAGATTTGATGGCATGTTCTCTTTCACAAATCCGGATGGATTTACGGAACATCTCTGGACATTTGAAGCAGAAGCCTATTACAGTCAGACAACAGATGTAAATGATGAAGGTAACGCACTCCCCGATCAATTTGAACTAGCACAAAATTATCCAAATCCATTTAATCCTAGTACAACAATAAAATATTCTATCCCTCGTAGCACAGAATATTATTCTGTGCAACAAACAACATTAAAAGTTTATGATATTTTAGGGCGAGAAGTAGCAACCCTTGTAAACAAAGATCAAAAGCCCGGTAATTACGAAGTACAATTTAATAGTTCATCTGCCTCGGGCGGACAAGGTTTACCAAGTGGAATTTATTTTTACAGATTGCAAAGCGGCAACTTTACACAAAGCCGTAAGATGATATTGCTTAAATAATTTAAACTACTGTGGCTGTCCACAAAGCATCATGCAATTAATTGCAATTGCAGAGTTTGTCAGCAAGTAAAGCAGTGAGTTAAAAAAAGAGCGAATAGAGAGATTCGCCTGCCTTGCCGGTAGGCAGGCTCTACAAACCAAAATACAAAACCCGACTTTTATTTTTTGCTAACGAGTTAGAAAGTCGGGTTTTTATATTTTTAAACTGCTGCCGCTCTCCATACAGTTGCAGACAATAAAAAAGCGAATCAGGAGATTCGCTTTACAAGTTCATAAACCAGTCTGGCTGTAATGCCCCAGATGGTTTCGCCGTTTACTTTGTATGCTAAAACTTTACGGACATTTTCTGTATAGGACTTTTCCTTACTGTCATTGGGTATTAGAGATTCTTCCTCGCCCTTTTCATTGAACATCTGATAATTTATTCTTGATACGACTTTATAAACCTTTGGTTCATTCTCTTCAAAGTATTTAACGGGAACAGAAAATATTTTCTCTACTTCTGTTTTATCTGTCACACAATTATCAATGTCTGTAATATTCAACTCTGCAACGATCGGTTCAACTATTATTCCTCGAGGACCGATCAATGTATCCATTCTTCCGATGATCTTTATATCTTCCCGAGATACACCTATCTCTTCTTCGGTTTCACGGATTGCCGTTTCTATACAGTCTGCATCAGAATTTTCAACCTCTCCACCGGGGAAACATATCTCTCCTCCTTGTCTGATTGAAATAGCCCTTTTTTCAAAAAAAAGGTGGAACTCGCCGCCAACTAAAAATAACGGCACCAGCACAGCTGAGTTAAAAAACTCATCTTTTCCAAGAATACCAGGATTTTCGGGCAGGTTAGCTTTTAGGTTTTGTAATTGTTCTTTATTCATTTGCTGTAAAATAGCACTCGGATTTAACTAATATAACGGATCAAAACTAATTTTTCGAGAACATCTCTTTTTCGCCAAAAGTCCTAAACAGTTTCCGAATAGGAATAACTAATTTTGTTGCTTCTTCAAGTGAATATGATTTCAATTCTTCAATACCATATGTTGCAGCAAACGATCTAATTGATTTTGATATGATTTCGGCAATGTTGCTATCATCCACGTAAATTTCTGCCGGAAGTGAAAAGATCAGGTCGAAAGCTGCCGTTTCAATCAAATTAACCATTTGTTCACCGGATAGATCATGAAGTTCTTTATTATTTGGAATCAATTTCGCTTTCTGTAAAGCTTCCATTTCCAAAATCATTTTTTCTTTCAGTAAAAGAACAGCCGCACTTGTAGGTATTTTTATTTCGATCATAATTTATTGCAGTTTTTAAGTTTATTTATAATAAATTTGGCTGAGTTCTAATTATCTCAGCAATTTTAAAAGTTTCTAAAAACCCGACTTTTCTTTTAATTTACTGAAATTATTTCCAACTCAGTATTATAGTATTTGAAAAATCACCAATATCTCCAAAAGTCGGGTTTTTAATATCAATCATATGGCAAGAATGCTGGCATAACTGGAACTTAGCCATAAATTTCTATTTAAGCATTAAAAAGTAAGCTGTAATTGAGTTAAACCACTCACTATTGTTTCATGCTAATTTACCAATTAAATCATATAAAAAGAAATTAATAAATAGATTGCTTAATAATTGCTCAAAATTACCGCATTTATTTTAAAGAATACAAATGTCAGTTAATTAAGTGATTGAGATTGCCATGAAATCGTAAAAAAAGGAGTCTATAAAAACTATAGACCCCTTAAATACTATCGAATAATTATAAAATATTCAAATTAGATTATTTTTCTTTCTGCGGTGGAAAATCCTTCATGATTTTCTCAATAACTTTGTTTGCTCTTTCCTGAGCTTCTGACTGATCTTTAGGTGTTCCTTGAACAACACCGGTTCCGGTTCCGCGCCAAACCAATTCTTTTTTCTTGGCGTCCACAATATCAACTATCAACGTAGCCTCATCATAATAATTTACATCCGTAGTTGACATACCGCCGTAGCCGCCCCATCCATATCCATATCTTCCGTAGCCATAACCGCCATAGTTATACGTGTTAAGCTGCATTCTCTCTTTAGTTCCGGCATGAATAATTACTACAAAATCAGCATCTCCGCTGGTTACTTTAGTAAATCCTTTACCAGCTAGCGCTTTGTCAACTGCGTTAACGACACGTTTTCTTACCAATGGATATTTTACTAGTTCATCGTCTTTAGGCGCTTTTCCTTCGAACCATTTATATGTTTTGTATTTGCTAAAGTCTATTGAAGGGTCATAATCGGTATTAACCGATATTGATGAGCATCCTACCATTGATATCAATAGTAAAAGACCAAATAACTTAATAATGCTTTTCATTGTATTCTCCCTTTTCGATAAGTTAACTTATTACATTTTTAATGTAGTAATTTTTAAAGCTAAAATAAAGTATAATTTGACATCTTATCTTTAGTGTCTGATGTGAGTTATAGTTTTTCACATGTTACTTTTCTATATTTATAATTAAAATTTTATAGAATAAAGAATGAACTTTTTAGATAAACTACAAGAAGTAAAAGAAAGATTTGAACAGATCAACGAGCAGTTATCCGATCCTGCCATAATGTCTGACCAAGTCAAATTGATCAAACTCAGTAAGGAGAGGAGCAATCTTCTTGATATTGTTTCAGCATATGATGAATACGTAGATGTAGTGAAAAATATCAAGGGAAATCAAGAAGTAATTGATGCCGCAGAAGAAAAGGAATTAACCGAACTTGCCGAACTTGAGTTAGAAGAATTAAAAGCCAGACGCAACGAATTGGAAGAAAAGATAAAACTTTTACTTATTCCCAAAGACCCTCAAGACGATCAGGACGTTATACTTGAAATCCGAGCCGGTACTGGCGGCGATGAAGCCGGATTGTTTGCCGGTGATCTTTTAAGGATGTATACTCGCTTTGCAGAATTAAAAGGATGGAGCGCCGAACTAATGGACTTGAACGAAGCGACAATGGGCGGTATCAAGGAAGCGGTTATGGCTGTTAGAGGCGACGGGATTTACGGTATGCTAAAATATGAAAGCGGAGTTCATAGAGTTCAGCGTGTTCCTGCTACTGAAGCAAGCGGCAGAGTGCATACATCCGCCGCATCGGTTGTGGTAATGCCCGAAGTTGATGATGTTGAAGTTGAAATAGATATGAATGATGTTAGAGTTGATACTTACAGAGCAAGCGGCGCCGGAGGACAGCACGTTAACAAAACGGATTCCGCTATTAGAATGACACACATCCCTACTGGAATTGTAGTTCAATGCCAGGATGAGAGGTCGCAGATAAAGAATAGACAAAAAGCATTAAAAGTTTTAAAAACAAGACTGTACGACGCAAAACTTCGTGAGCAAGAAAGTGAAATTTCCGAGCAGAGAAAATCTATAGTGAAAAGTGGAGACAGAAGCGATAAAATTAGGACTTACAATTACCCGCAGAACAGAGTTACCGATCACAGAATTGGTCTTACCTTATATAATTTAACCAACATAATGGATGGCAATCTGCAAGAGTTAATTGAGAAACTACAGATGGCTGACCGAACTGAAAAACTAAAAAATGGTTAAATCTTATCTATTATAATTTATTAAATTTTAAAAACTAAAAGACAATATGAAAATACTTCTACTGAATTTATTATTAGCATCACAAATTATTTTTGCGCAAGTTAAATTCGATGCAGATTTCGAAAGCGGGAATTTAAATACTGTTACAACAACCGATTCCATTAATTACGAAGTAACTACCGTATCTGATATTGGCGGCAGATGGTTCTACTTCAGAATTACCGGCGTGAAAGATAGGTTCATCAAAGTAACTATCTCCACGAGCGATGTCGATAGACCGATGTACTCATACGATAACAAGGAATACGTTCGGTTCACCGAATCGGAAGCTCCGCAGACAAATGTTTTTCAGAAAACTTTTGAGCAAGATACTGTTTATGTTGCTTACTACACGCCATACACATACAGCTTTCTGCAGAAGCGTTTAGCAGAATGGGAATCGAGTGAATATGTTACTCTGGATACACTTGGATTTACCGAAAAGAATTTACCAATGCAGGAAATGATACTCACAGATACTTCTGTACCGAATGAAGGAAAACTGAGAGTGTGGATACATGCGCGGACTCATCCCGGCGAAACTCCTGGCTCATGGCACTTTGACGGTATTATGCAGAAGCTTTTGGAAGATGACGAAGTAATTGATTACTACAGAAAGAACGTGATATTTTATTTATATCCTTTTGACAATCCCGATGGAGTTTATTACGGACGCTCAAGAACAAATTATGAAGGAGTTGACCAGGAACGTGATTGGAACTCCCCTGATGATCAAACCTCTGCCGCTGTTCTGCTCCTTAAAAATAGGATGATAGAAATAAACAGTGAAAAAGTATTGTCAGTATTTCTGAATTTACATTCGCAGGCTTCACCATATCCGACTTTTTGGATTCATACACCGGGCTCAACTTCTGAATATTTTTATAGAAGAGAATACCAGTTTTCAAATCTGGCAATTTCAGATCTTCCTTATTTTGTAAAATCAGATTACAGTGAATCGAACTTACAAGATTATTTTCCGGAAGGTTTTCAATGGAATAATTACGGTGATCAGACTTTAGCTCTTACCTATGAAACTCCTTATGACCACTACTCAAACGGTGTCTGGGTTACAAACGAAAATCTTTTTGAGTTCGGATATACTACTGTTTACGGGATTGCTGAGTTTCTAGAACTATCTCATCCTAAACATCTGATATTGGATAACAAAGATGCTGTTGTTAACGGTCAGTGGAATATTGCTGATGTAGGGTTAGAATTTTACAGCGATGATTTTTACTATATTCAGGGAGGCAATGGTGATAATAGTATTTCCTATCAAACGGAGTCCATTGAAAGCGGTGTTTATGATGTTTATGGTTGGTGGCCCACTAATGAAAGTGCGGCAAATAATACTAAGTTTATAATTGATGCAAATGGAAATCAAACTATTGTAGAGCGCTCACAGAAAATAGCAGGCGGTCAGTGGAATCATCTTTCGCAAGTTGAGTTATCAAATGCCGGGCAAATAAATATCGAGATTTCCGATGATGCCGATGGTTTTGTTATCGCTGACGCTTTCAGAATTATATACCGCGGACCAGCTACATCTGTTAAGGAAAATCACATTGCCGAAACTTTCGAGTTATATAATAACTATCCTAATCCTTTCAACCCGTCAACTACAATTAAATTCAGATTGAATAAACAAGAGAAAGTTCAATTACGAGTTTTCAATTCACTCGGTGAGTTAGTAACGGTTCTAGTCAATAGAGAATTAGGATCCGGAGTTCATGAAGTCATTTTCAATAGTTCTAATTATGGTAACCTCTCAAGCGGAGTTTATTATTACCAGCTAATAACGGAAACTTTTTCGCAGACTAAGGGAATGATATTGGTTAAGTAAACCGGCTGAGTTCTAATTATCTCAGCAATTTGTAAAGTTTCTAAAAACCCGACTTTTCATTTAATTTACTGAAATTATTTTCAACTCAATATCATCGTATTTGAAAAAGCACCAATGCCCCAAAAGTCGGGTTTTTAACACTCTTCAACCGCATTGGTGGCGATCTAACTTGCATTTACAAACTAATTAGAACAAAATGCCGAACGAAAAGTCCCAAGCCATAAATTATACTTAATTCAGACCGTTTCGGCGGTCGGTCTTAAACGGCTGGATATTTCCAATAAGTAAAAAACTGATTATATTACTCCACCTATAAACAAACAGGAGTCAGCAATGTATTACACTGGAATTGATCAGCACAAAAGAACATCGTATCTAACAACTGTTGATAGTAAAGGAATTATCATACAGCAAGCAAACTTGAAAAACACATGCCATGATATACTTAACTATTTTAATTCTATTAAAGGAAAACACCAAGCAACAGTTGAAACTACTGTTGGATGGTACTGGATGTCGGACCTTTTAGAATCTCAAAACATCCCACTCCTTCTTGCTCATGCAAAATATGTAAAAGCAATTGCTTATGCTAAGGTAAAAACAGACAAGGTTGATTCTCAAATTCTTGCTCAACTACTTCGAATGAACTTTATACCGGAAGCTCATAAAATTCCAAACCACATGAGACCACTTCGCGATACTTTACGTGCCAGACTAAGGCTGTCTCAAAAACGTACAAGCTCGATAAACTTTATGCACCGAATGCTTGAGAAATTTAATGTAAATGATTCATCAGAACTTGATGAGTATTACTTGCTGCAATATCAACAGTTTGATCAACAAGAAAAGTTTCTTAAAAAGCAGATGCTTATTTTGGAAAAATCTCTTTATCCTAAACTCATTCCGGATGAAGATATTCAGCGGATTCTCTGGATTCCCGGTATTGGTAAAATGAACGCATTTACTCTTCATCTCGAAATCGGAAATATTAATCGTTTCCCATCTGTGAACAACTTCTTCTCTTATTGCAGACTTGTTCCGGCTGCAAGTAACTCAGGTGGTAAATCCAAACAAAGATCATCTAAAGACGGTAATAAATACTTAAAAATTGTTTTCTCTGATGCTGCTGTTCATGCTGTTCAATATTATCCGGTAATTAAAAAATACTACAACTCGTTGCTTAGGAAGAAAAACAAACAAATAGCCAAATCAATTATTGCTAAGGAAATTGCCCGAATTGTCTATTATGTCCTTAAAACAAAAGAAAATTATAACAATAAATCAATACAGTGGCAGCGCGTCTTAAGCCCCGACGTCTAACTGGTTCCGCTTTTTAGCCGAGTCCTCGTGCTGGAATGGGAAATTACGCGTTTGCCTTGGTATATATCTGGAATAGTTTGGGATTTGCCTAAACAGCTAACCTTAATGGTTAGTAAGTCCGAAAAGGGGTTTGGTTGTCGGTGTATAACCGAATGATATTTTTGGCTCTGGTCGTAACTGTTATCAGTTTTTCAAAGAACTTATGTGAAAAATATTTTTTTTGCAACGTTAATCTATTTTTTATTTGACTTTATACTTATTAAAGGGGTTATAAATATTATAAATGTTTACAAATAATTCTTTATAGATGTCAATAAATCATACAGAGGTATTGAAATCCAAAGTATAGTTGCTATAAATATTAGAAAAAAAGCAATAACCATTTTAATTGAAGCAAGAGTTGTGCCGTGGTAATCGTTTCTAGATTTAGGATCACGTTTACGCCATATTTGTCCAGCCCAAATAATTGACATACAGGCAGCTAAAATAGTTCCTAAAATAAAGATTAAATCGATTGATTTTCCAAAAAGATAGTTTGTTTCATTATAATATAGTGAATAGTATCCTTCATGCATTCCTAATTTAATCATGTTTTGAAGTATTGGAAATGAAGTTGCAAATAAGATGCCACCATAAGTAAATCCAAGAATAGATAACCAAGAAAAATCAATAATTCCTATTGGAGTAGTTTTCTTATTTTTGGGTGCTTCAGATACTTCAACTGGATTTTGCGGAAATAACAAACGAGTTAGTAATGAAAAAACTA
>JAADIB010000210.1 GCA_013151565.1 Chlorobiota bacterium | reverse complement strand
TATAATTCAAATTTATTATAAAGGATAAGTTCTTCATTTAGCAGACAAGTGCGACTTGTTCCTTTTCTGTTTCTCAACCCAAGACGGGCAAGCCCTCAGTCCCCTCTAAGACCATACCTTTCGGTAGGTAAAAGGTGAGGAACGAAAATCTTCGTTCCCTACAATATATTCTTTTTGTGCCTCTGCGACTTTGCAGTAAAAACTTTTTTTAACCGCTGAAGCGCAAAGACGCTAAGAGTTTAGAAATGAAATACCCGGCTTTTTTAAAATGTCGGGTATTTTTTTAATAATTGTATGTGCAGACCTGCCTGTCGGTAGGCAAGCTTTTTGTCTGCGATAATATAATTTCGTCGATGAGATTTTATGGTGCCACCGTCCTACGGTGACGCTGACTATTATGAATTTGAGTTAAAGCCCATTTCTCAGTTTTGTTTTTTCTCCACGACATAAATGCCATGGCAATTATTGCAATAATTGCACCTTTAAGTTCTTTCTTGCTCCCGCCAAAGGCAGGTAAACTTAATCTTAATTCATAATCTTAATCTGAATAGTAATAGTTGTAGGGAACGAATATTTTCGTTCCCTACGATTATTTCGTTTGTAGGCGCAGACTTCACGTCTGCGCTAATATCATTTTCTCGTTGACATAAAGTCAACGGCTACAAAACTATCCGCAGTCGTCACGGTATAAATGCCGCGGCTATTAATATTATTTACTGCAGTATCATGTTTTAATATTCGTAGGGGACAAAAATCTTCGTTCCTTAATAGCAATCCCGTAGGATTGTATTATTGTAGGAAAAACTAAACAAAGATGCTATAAATCCCATAGGGATTTAATTATACCTGCACATATAATGAAACTTCGATGAGGTTTAATATGTTTTGTGTTTCTAACTTTTGTAATAAATTTCTACGGTTTTTTTTGCTGCGTGTACTCTACAATGGTTATTCGGTAATACTATGGTGAGTTATTAACCTTCTTCCATTTCTCGACTCCGCTCGAAATGAATTAACTTCTTTTTGATTGTTTTTTTCAAACCCTTTGCGGCTCTGCGCCATTGCGGTAAAAAACTCTCTGTGGGCTTTGTGTCTTCTTTGTGTAACTCTGTGTCCAAGTTTTTCCTTTCTTATAATGTCACACTCCATTTTTCGATTCCACTCGAAATGATTTTACATTTTTTGGTACCGTTTCTGTAACCTGCATGCCATTTAAAGTCGGGATTCATTATTATAAAATCCGTGAATATCCGTACAATCAGTGTTCTATTCTTTATACAGAATCGAGAAGCATAAAACTTCTTTCGTTTCCCTTTTCTTTTTTTGAAAGGTTCTTTTCATCAAATTCACAAAGTTTGAGCAGCGGACAAACACCGCAGCTAGGATTTTTAGGTTTGCATATTTCTCTACCAAGACGTATTAAATTTGTATGAAATTGATGAGCAATTTTAGGCGGAAAGTTTTCGTTCAGTTTCATGAAAGTTTTATCCGGAGTGGAAGCTTTAACTATTCCAATTCTATTTACCGTACGATGCACATGCGTATCAACCGGACAGACATTTCTCCCTTCTGCAAAGAGTAGGACACAACTTGCAGTTTTCACTCCAATTCCTTTGAACTTTGTTAACTCCGAGATCGCTGCTGAATTTTCTAAATCAATGATATGATCCAGTGATATCTTCTTCTTTTCTTTATATAGATTGGTAATAAAATCCTTGATCGCTCTCGACTTCTGCAATCCTAGACCGGCAACTTTAATTTCTTTTTCAATCGTCGTTCTTCGGACTTTTAGTAAATCATACCAAGAATTATATTTCTTCTTAAGATTTTGATATGCTTTATACGAGTTATTATCATTTGTGTTCTGTGATAATATAGTTGCAATTATCATATCAACCGAATCAGGTAATTCTTTATTCCTTGGTGGAATACCAAAATGTTTGACCAGAAGTTTGTTAACATTTTCTATTTTTTTATTATCAGCACTCATTTTAGAATTATAATTTCCTTGAACTATATAAAAAAAGGGACGAAATCGCCCCTTCCTTAAATTAATATCTTATTTGTTTTATTACAGCAATATACCTACATCAAAAAAGTGAACGCTTTTCAACCTACCGTAATCGGCAAATGCATAGTTGATAAATACTCCAAAAGAATTATTGAAATAATATTTCAATCCGCCGCCAAAGGTTAAACCACCTTCACTATTGTTCATAAATAGTTGACGATAACCGATACGTAAAAATAGAAGTTCGTCAAATGCAAATTCCGAACCTATATTCAAATACTCGGAATTATCGTTCGGATGAATTGCATCGACTGCTCCGCTTAATCTTATATATCTGGATTTTACAAAGTCCATTGCCAATCCAAACCTGAACATCAGTGGTAGAGCAAAAGCATCAGTATCGTAAGAAGCAGGGATGTTATTCGGTCCGGTATCTATATTATCATTAGGATCGTCGTTAAATTGGATATCTCTTCCACTTAATTGCATCGCTCCGCCGAAATTAAAAATTGCCGCCGAAATTATAAGATCATTAAACGGTGTTCTATAGAGCGTGCCTACATCAAATGCAAAGCTGGATGCCGACGAATTCCAAATATTTTCGGTTATATATTTACCGTTAAATCCAACTGAGAAACGATCAGTCAACCTTTTTGAATACGAGACTGTGAGCGCTATAGAATTTGCATCCCACATTCGTCCGTCCCCTTCGGGATTAGCTAATGTTCTCACTTTATCCTCTGGTACACCAAAAGAAGTGAAACTGACTGCCAGGATACCTGCATCACCAAGATTTATTGACCCGGCAGCAAAGTCGTAGGTCATATCCGCTAACCAATTTGCATGGTTGAAAACGATTTCCGAACTATGATTGCTCAGCGCTAGACCGGCAGGGTTCCAGTATATAGAATAAATATCGTTCCCAAAAGCAGAATAAGCTCCGCCAAGGGCGATAGCTCTGGCACCTGCGCCGATCTTAAGGAACTGTGCCGAAGTCGTTCCTACCTTTGAAACTTCCCTGAATAACTGCGCTTGGGTTTGAACCGAGAAACCCAGCACAACAATCAAGACCATAATATAATTGAATTTTTTCATTTATTTTCCTCCGTTATAAATTTTTCAGATACCCGGTTAATCGATATCTCTTATTTTATAACCGCAAATCTGCCAATTTTTTCACCAACATCAGGAACTTCTATATGATAAATATACACACCGTAAGCAATACGCTGTCCTTCATCACTTAGCAAGTCCCAAGTTGCCATGTTCGTAAAATCATTTTTATAAATAACCGAGACCAATTCACCAGTCACAGTATATATTCTAATTGTACATTCCGGCGGCAGATTTCTGAACTGCAGCTGTTTATCGCCGCGTTTATCAGGTAACCTCCCCGGTTCTTCAGCCATACTGAATGCCACATAAGGATTAGGTACGACATAAATATTATCTAAAGATACCTCGGCATTTATCTTATTCAATTCGGCTTTCTTACTTTCATAGGTATATAAGTCTCCTTTCATGAAAGGTTTCGAAGTTCTTACATAATATATGTCCCCTTCTTTTGGATAAATTGGGTCAAACTTCTTAATTGTTGTATCAATAGTAGTAGTTGAATCATCTACTATTATTGAATCAATGATCAATGTATCAGGGCGTAAACTAAACTGAAGGAAATAAGAAACTGTTGCACCCGAAGCATCAGTCGGTCTTAGGAGTAATGGTTCGCCCCAGTCCCATTGTCCATTACCAGCCTTGTCCGATTTGGATTCATCAACAAGATAATTTCCTTTTACCTGGTTGCCTTGGTCATCAACTTCCGAAACATTAACAACATAGAAAGGCATTAAAATTTCAGGGAAACCTCCAGCAGCTACATGCGAAGTATCACCAATGTTTGCCCACGTTCCATCATCAAGAGTATCTAAATTTAACCATCTGACTTCCCAATCGGCTCTGTACTGTACATGAGGATTACCAATGTAATCAGCATTTGATAAACTCCACAATACAGAATCTCTGATGTTCGTTACTGCTTCCTCATCCCAAACACAGTTCTCTACATCTAAATCCAATGGATCATTTTTGACAAAAAGTCGTTGACCATCAAAAACCGGATTAGCGTCTGAGCTATCAATAGCATTACTTGCCGGGATAGGATAATAATTATAAGTAACGTCAAATAATTCGCCCGCAGGCAGATCGCCGGATAAAGCACCTCTGATCTTACCGAATTTTTCGTTGACTATATACATGGAAGGATCAATAACATTACCAGAAGCATCTTTTACTACAACTGTACTTGCCTTGACCCATGTTTTTTTCAAATCAGTAAAGACAGTATCCTTAGAAACAAATTGATCGATAACACCGGTTGAATCGAACACTGTGTAAGTTGAATCCCCGGTAAACTCTATCTTATAAAACTTATCTTTAACACCAAGATCATCAAGAATAACTATATTAAGATCGCCTGTAGAGTTACCATTTACCTGAAGAGGCTTACCACCAATTCCAACTTCAGCATCATCCAAACCGGCGCTTACTCCTCCAGGAGTAACCATCGCAGTATTCGCTTCGAATGTAAGTTCACTTGTAATAGGATCTTTTCTGATTATCGCTTTATTCTCTGTAGGCGGAATTTCATTCGTACCGAAATCGTAGGCAACAACAGCATAATAATAAGTTATTCCATCTGTAATAGTAGAATCGACAAACTGATGGGCTAAACCGCTGTTATTACCGAGATAGAATTTAACTGCTCTGCCAGGATAGTCTACCGGATGAAAACCAGATAGTGAATCGTCTAAATCCCATTGTGCTAGAGCTTTCCCTAAGAAAGGGTTACCGTTTGCATCTGTAATTGAATATACATCCTTAAATGTATAATCCCTGCTGCGGTAAACTTTATAACCTTCAAAATCTTTAAGACCTGTTAACGGGTCAACAGATTCTTCTGCTTTTGTATCCCAATACAGAGTAACTCTTCCTTCACCCGAAACTGCGGTAACAGTTGGTTTAATAGGCGGTTGAGCAAATCTGTAGTCTGCTTCTAAAATTTTTGTTGAAGTTTCTGCATTCAATATTAAGTCATCAATATCATGACCGAAAAGTATTGCCATTGAAAATCTTTGTGATTCACCGGCTTCCAGACTTAAAGGACCAGTACCAAAGTTAAAAACATTATCACCTGGTTCTGATAATAACTCCTGTGCAGTATTGATAGTATCTGAAGAGAGCCATTGCCACATGAGAGGGTCATTCCTAGGAACATTAGGATCAGAGTTCGTATACTGCGCAGCTTGAAAACTTGAAAGTCCAATCTGATCGGATTCGGAAATATCTCTTAGACCAAAATTCGGTTCCGAACCAGCCCATCTGTAGCCTTCAATTCTGTCATCATTTATTGGTTCACCAGGAGTATAATCCCCGTCTCCGTCAAGATCCTGATACCAAGCTTGCGATGGTTCGCCGTCACCTTCGCCATAATCCGGACCAGGATAGTTAGGTGAATTAGGTCCGATACCGTCAATACCTATATCATCTTTATCCACATTCCAATCTCCGTCTTCATCACCGGCAAATCTTGGTTTCGGAGGTCCGAAAACTTTTGTATATTTTTCCACATTGCTGATACCGGTTTCAAGCGGAATGGTAGTACCGTCAATGAATTCTCCTTTACTGTTCTCAGGAGTTTCATCGGTAATACCGTCATCATCGTTATCTATCCCATCATGGGCATTTGATGGTGATTCGAGAAATTTCCATCCGAAATATCCTGTAGGTCTTCCGCCCATTCCAACGCCGTCGTCATCCCATGAATAAACCATATTTCTAGCTCTCTGGGGAACTTCCTGAAGATTTAATTGAACAGATCTTCCGAACGGATCGATAAAGTCAGCTCTGTCATCTCCGTAATCAGAAGAACCGCCGACATGAGGATCGCCGTGCATTCCAAAGTATCCTCTGCCGATCTTTTTTTCACTTGCATTTGTAATCTGATAAACTAAAAACATAATGTCATCGGCAAGCGGATTGCTGAATTGGATCACTCTAACTTCCATATCCAATCCTAGCCCTTTCATATCAGGATCCGAATAAGATGGTGTATATGGGAATTCTGCGTTAGTGAAATCATCAACCACATAATAAACTTCCTCATCGGGAGCCGTAGCCTGATCACCTAAAAATGCAGGCCAAAGATATTTACCCACATCCGAGTTATACCATCTCTCTGGCCACGAATCAGGTTTACCATCACCATTTTTATCTCCGATGGCTAGTCTTGCAATTTCATTCTGTGTTGTATCCACATAACCATCTTTCGGCAGCCATCCCCATTTAAGAGTTCCATCTGTATTATAGTCTCCTTGATTAGGCAAAACAAATGAATCGGATGTGATGTGCAAAACTTGATTTGAATCACCAATAACCTCGGCAGCTGCTAAAGGTCCGAATTCAAATCCGTAACCGAGACCATCCCAAACTAGGTCGGCAATGTTACTTAAAGTATTTGGTTTACAAATAGACCCATAATTATAAAGGATAGTAGTAATATTGTTGCCATTAATAATAGATTCCTTGATAACCTTTTTATCACCGTTTACCTTAAAGAACTTACGGTTAAATTGATCTCCGAAAATCCTTACCATATCTTCTTCGGAGAGACCTTTTATATTGATATTACCATACTTATCATATTCTTGAGCAAATATATTAGTCAAGAATGTTGGAAGAATAATTAAAAACATCAATAGTATTGTTAAACGTTTCATATCTATGATACCTTTATATTTTAATTTCAATTAAAGAGAAGAGAAAATCCGAGTCGAATTTCTCTCGGTGGACTTACTCTTTCTGGTCTTCTGGAATAATAACCGTCCATTTCATCCATCCCGAATAATCCCGGGTCGCCTCTCTCAATTCTGTTCTCAATATTTCTGAATGCATTCGCATTTGTTGTTTCTTCAACCGAACTCAGCGCTCTGCCGGTACTTGGATACACAGTACGCTCGTTTTGTGTATCTAACAGATTTTGTACCCATAAGAAGATAGACCATTTAAAGTCCCCAGTTTTGAAAAATTTCTCAAACTTAAAATCCAGATTATTCTGTATCAATTGATTATCGGAATTCTGAATAAACGTGATAGGGATAATTTGTGACGGATAAGCCGGTGTATAAGGAGTACCTGACTGCAAGTTATAGATCAAACCAAATGTCCAGTCCTCCGGTTGATATAATCCAAAAGTAATATTAAGAACATGAGTTCTATCGAAGTCCATTGGGACCAAATAAGTTTCAGACTGCTTGCCTGCTTTTTCACTAAAGAATATTTCATCGGCTGGCTGCGTTCTGTTTCCTTCAGCAATCTGGAATGTATAATCCAATGTAGCATAGAACATATCCTCCGGTGCTCTTCTTCTTTCCAGTCTGAAAGAAATCCCTCGCACATTAGAATAAGCTAAATTAGTTAGAACTCTATATTCCCTACCGGTATTAGTGAATACCGTTTGGAAATAAATATAATCTCTAACATCTTTATAATAACCGGTTAGTTCCAACTTTAAATTTGGAGCAATTTTCTGCTGGAGTCCAAGTTCATATTGTATTGAGCGCTGCATTTTAACATCCGGGTTACCAAATGTTGGCGTGCTGCCTATATTGGCTACAAAGAAATTTGGATTGGCGTATAAAGAAGATAAACTTCCGTTTTGATAGAAATGACCGTAAGAAAATCGGATCACTGATTCAGCAGTAATAGGATATGAGATTGATAATCTCGGAGATAAGTACTGCTTTGCTGTGGCATCCTTAAGATTTCTATACATTACCCCATCGCCTAAATCTTCGAGGTCTGAAGAAAGATCCGAATTATATTGGGATTTCGGATCGAAGTATTCGTACCTTAAACCGACATTCAATATAAATCTTTTTGCCAATTCCATTTTATCAACGACATAAAGTGCAGCGTCAACTGGTTTTTTATCGTATTGTGTATAAAGAGACATTGATTCCGTGGGTTTACGACGGATCAAATTTTGATTCGGGTTATAAAGCAGATCGGAATTGTTGATCTTAGAACCGTCTTGATTCAGTATCTCAATATTATAACTTTCATAAAGAAGTTCGTGCTGTCTTCCTTCAAAGCCGAGTTTGAATTCGTGACTTCCTAACTGGGCAACAAGATCACCCTTTAATGTCAATGTTGTTGTTTTTCTATCAAGCCTGTAATTATCGGTTCCGCCAGCTACATAGCCGGTATTACTAATACCTAATTGATATAAAGTAGGAAGATATCGCGGATCATTTATGTTTTCATACAAATAATGTTTTACTTGGTTATAACCGTAAGATCCTTTTAAAGTATAGAAAGCATTCTGACTTACTGTATGAGTAAAGTCTAAAGTTTGGACTAACCCATCTTGATAATTCGTTCCTCTACCATCAGGATTGAATTTCCAACGACGGTTATAAGTTTTCCAATCGCCTTTATTATAAACAGCTTCGTAACGCAGTTTCATTAAACTGCTTACATTAAAAATCACGTTACCTTGTAAGTTCAAACTTGTTGAAGGATTCATCGCAACATATTTGCCGTCTCCTGTCGGTAAACCTGTCGTATCGTTACTATAAGGATTGAACCAATAAGGATCACCTGCGTTCCCAAATCTTGTATCAAGCGGATTACCTTGAGAATCTGTACCGGATCTGAAAGCTTCCCTACTTAGGTAAGAGTCTGTAGGCTTATAAAGTCTCTGTCCGTAATAAAGACCGCCATAATTTTCATATATACCTGAGGCAAAAAATTTCAACGAATTAGTAAATACCGGTCCGCCGATCGTCGCTTCCATTCTTCCTCTATTCAGCGGGTTTATCTTATCAATGTTTGCAAAAAGATTATTTCTGCTTGTAACATAATCACCGGCGTAACCTCTCAAACTAAATGAGATATTATTGCCGCCTTCTTTGGTAACATAGTTAACAAGTCCGGAAAGAGCATTACCGTACTCAGCGCTGAAAGTACCACTTGAAATAGAAACCTCCTGAACAGCGTTTGTTGCAAGTCCAACAGATTTTTTATTGTTATAAGGGTCATTCAATGAAACACCGTTGAGTGTATAGGCTGTCTCGTTACCGAAACCGCCGCGCATATGAATCTGACCATCGTCGCCTACGGTTACACCAGCTTGAAGTTTTATCACATCACTGATCTGGTCAACAGGCAATTCTTGAATTGTCTCTGCAGTAATGGCAACAATAGGATTTGTTAGATCTTGCCTGATAAGAGGATCTCTTACCCCTTGTACAACAACCGCTTCCATTTGAACCGAACCGCTGCTCAGCTCAAAATCGAGACGTGTTGTAAAATCTACATTCACTCTTGTATCGGTGATGGTTACTTTCTGGTATCCGACAACAGATGCTGTGATCGAGTAAATACCCGGAGGAACATTTAAAATTGTAAAGTTACCGTCAATATCTGTCGCGGCACCCATGGAAGTACCGTCTATAAATACATTAGCAAATGGCAAAGGTTCTCCGGTCTCTTTATCTTTAACCGTTCCAGCAATTTTACCTGCGCTGCCGGCAAATATTTGAATTGTTAGAATGGTAAGCGAAAAGATGAGAGACAATAGTAAAAATTTTCTCATAGAGAGCGTCCCTTGTTTGTTTTTAGTATGAAATGAATTATCATTTTATGTGTCCATATTTGGAATTGTTAAAGATAGTATAACAAATAGAAATTTGCAAAAAAAAATCAAAATATTTTACTGTAAAAAAATTTTATGTGAATAATTATGCAGTTTAATAACTAATTTAAAAATAACTACACTTACATGCATTTTCAAGTCGAATTAGTATTTGAAAATGATCTTTCTTAATTTTGCATCAAAAATAAACATTTGAAGGGAGGAAATAGTGTCGACATTGATGGTAAGTGTATCGGGAATTAGAGGAATTATCGGGGATGGATTAGATCCGCAGACCATAGTTAAATATACATCTGCATATGCACAATTTTGCGGAAAAGGAAAAATTGTTCTGGGAAGCGACGGAAGAATTACCGGCAATATGGTGAAAAATATTATTGTCGGCACTTTGCTTGCCAAAGGTAACGATGTGATCGATATAGGTGTGTGCCCTACTCCAACTGTCCTATACAATGTTACAAGGCTCAATGCTGTCGGGGGAATCCAGATATCTGCAAGTCATAATCCAAATGAATGGAATGCGCTTAAGCTGCTTAACGATAAAGGTGAATTCATGACTTTGGAAGAGAACAAAGAAATGCTAGGGTATATTACAGGAGAAAAATTCCACTATGAGCCATGGGATAAACTTGGTAAACTTACAGATTACTCCGAAGGATTATTGAACCACATGGAAGGAGTGTTGAACTTACCCGGAATTGATATTGATGCTATTAAGAAACGTAAATTTAAAGTTCTTCTGGACTGCGTAAACGGTGCAGGCTCTTATGTAATGCCGGAACTTCTGGAAAAATTCGGCTGCGAAGTTATTGAACTAAATTGTGAAAAGACAGGTATATTCCCTCGCTTGCCGGAACCCATACCGGAAAATCTAACGGAAACAATGCAGGCAGTAAAAGATCATGGCGCTGATCTTGCAGTTGTTGTTGACCCTGATGTTGACAGGTTGGTTTTGATAACTGACGAAGGTGAACCATTCGGTGAGGAATACACAATTACTCAAGCAGTAAGATTCGTTCTTTCAAAAACCAAAGGTAATGTTGTTGTTAATCTCTCCACAACTAGAGCAGTGGATGATGTAGCAGAATCATACGGATGCAAAGTTTATCGTTCACCGGTTGGTGAAGCCAATGTTGTTGTTAAGATGAAAGAAGTTGATGCGGTAATCGGCGGTGAAGGCAGCGGCGGAGTAATTTATCCCGCTCTGCACTACGGACGTGATGCTCTGGTTGGCACTGCAATTATTCTTCAGCATTTGTTGGAGTTCGGCGGAACTATTACAGAATTCCTTACCGGAATATCATATTGTAAAATCAAAGATCGCTGTCGGCGATAGAAATCCGGATGAAGTAATTAACGGTTTAGTTCAGAAGTATAGTGATGAAAAAATAAATACTGATGATGGTTTGAGAATTGATTTTGATGATCACTGGGTGCATTTCCGCAAATCGAATACCGAGCCGATTATTAGATGCATAGTGGAAGCTAAAACAGAATTACATGCAAAAGAGTTGATCGACCGTTATTTTGATGAGTTGAAATAAAGACTTTTACCGCAAGGATGCGGAGGAGTACTCTCGTGGTTGTAATGGTGATGGAGGCTGTCTCAAAACTAGTCCCTAAATCCTTTATCAAATTACAAGTAGTTGATTGCTTGCCCGCCTTTAGTGTGTTTCGTCCGCAATCTGTCAATTTACAGAGACGGATTCGAGATGAATCCTTTACAACGTTATATGTGTTTTTATTTAATTGCATTATAATTATAATAGCTTATAATAGCATTATATTAGATTTATGAACAATATACGTTTTGAATGGGATAACACAAAGAATCTCAATAACATTAAAAAGCATAAAATTTCCTTTGAAGAAGCAAAAACAGTTTTCTTTGACGAAAATGCCAGAGTTATTTCAGACCCGGAACATTCTGAATCAGAAGAAAGACTTATTATATTAGGGATTTCAAACAAACTGAAGCTACTTATAGTTGTTCATACATATAGAGAAAATGATGAAGTTATTAGAATTATCTCTGCGAGAAAGGCAACAAAAACTGAAAGTAAATATTACCTTGGGGTAAAGTAAAATGAAAAAAGAATATGACTTTTCAAATTCCATTAAGAATCCTTATGTAAAGAAATTAAAGAAACAAATTTCTATTAGAGTGGAAAAAAATACTATAGAATATTTTAAACAATTATCAATTGAATTGGGCATTCCATACCAAAATTTGATGAATATGTTTCTTAGTGATTGCGCAAATAAAAATATGCGTCCCAAAATTCACTGGGAATAAAATATTTTCATGCATGTAACGGCGTGTTATGTTAAAACACACCCCCAAATATATGATCCTTCCGCAAAGTACATCTGACCAAATTACAAGTAATCGATTGCAGCTAAACTCATCCCTAGGTCCCGCTCTGCGGAGACACAGGATTATCTCTCGGCAGAGTTTATCCCGATTCTTCGGAAGCTTCGTGATGAATCCTTTATTACGGCTTACGATTACTCTAATCTTCTTTCTTTAAAATAATATCTTACTCCAAGATTTAAATTCAATCCGCCATAGTTTCCAACATTACTCAAAACATCACTCCTCATAAAATTAAATTGTGGTTCAATAAAAGCCGAAAAAGAGCTTTTGTCAAAATTCTTTTCAAGTACTCCACCAATAAAAAATCCAAAAATTCCAGAACCTTTTACTGATAAACTTATTGTTCCACTATTATTTTTTTGTTCTTCAGAAAATATAGAATAAGTAATACCGCCATTTAAACCTAATGTCCAAGCGGGACTTAAAAAGAAATTATATAAAAAGCCACCATTTATTATCCATTGTGTATAGCTTGCAGAACCCTCCCTTTTTT